>NZ_JAPWHT010000001.1:0-103055 GCF_027270795.1 Streptomyces sp. ActVer | reverse complement strand
CGGCCATGGCGGGCTCGGCCGCGGCCTCCGCGGCGGCGGCCTCGGCCATGCGCTGGCTGAGCGGGGTCTTCATCCGGCTGCGGCGCTGCGGCAGGCCGTTCGGCGTCCACTCGGTGACGACGGGGACGTCGTCCTCCATGCCCGGGTCCATCTCCTCCGCGGAGCTCGGGACCCGCGGTCCGGTGGTCGGGCGACGGCGTTTGGGCTTGCGGTTGGGGCCCTCGACACCACCGGTGTCCATGGTGGGTACGGCGGCTGCGCCGATGCCGTGGGCGAGCCCGGGAGCGGGCTCGATGCTGAGCATGTCGCGGGGTACGACGATCACCGCGCGGACCCCGCCGTACGCGGACTGCCGGAGCGCGATGTGCATCTTGTACATCGTCGACAGACGGCCGACGACGGCGAGGCCGAGACGCGGGCTGTCGCCGAGTTCCTGCAGGTCGACGCTTGCCTGGGCCTTGGCGAGCATGTCCTCGACCTTGGCGCGGGACTCCTCGCTGAGGCTGACGCCGCCGTCCTCGATCTCGATGGCGATGCCGGTCTGCACCTCGACGGCGGTGACGTGCACCTTGGTGTGCGGCGGCGAGTAGCGCGTCGCGTTGTCGAGGAGTTCGGCGCAGGCGTGGATGACCGGTTCGACGGAGACGCCGTTGACGTTGGCCTTGGCGATCGAGTGCAGCTCGATGCGTCGGTAGTCCAGGATGCGGGACATCGCGCCACGCAGCACGCTGTACAGCGGCACGGGCTTGGGCCACACACGTCCGGGGCGGCTGCCGCCGAGGACGGCGATGGAGTCGGCGAGGCGGCCGATCAGCGCGGTGCCGTGGTCGATGCGCAGGAGGTCGTCGAAGACCTCGGGGTTGCGCCCGTGGTCCTCCTCCATCTCCCGGAGTTCCTTGTTCTGCTGGTGGACGATCGCCTGGACACGCCGGGCGATGTTGACGAAGGACCGCTGCGAGGAGTCGCGCAGCGCTTCCTCGCGGTCGACGATGTCGAGCACCATGTGCACCAAGTCACGCTGCGACTTGGGGAGTTCGCCCCACTCGGAGTCACCGTCGATTTCGTTGCGAATCACCTCGTCGGGGGATTCTCCGCAGCGCAGGCGGTACAGCGCGGCGGGCAGGATCTCCGTGCCCAGCCGGGTGAACTCCTGGTCGTGGGCAGCGATCCGCTGCTCCAGGCAGGCGGTCCTCCGAGCGTGCTCGGCACGCAGGTCACGGACCATACGGCCGCGGCGCACCGCGACGGCCGCGACCGCGATCACCAGGAGCGTCGCGCCTGCTCCGCACAAGCCGACGGCGATCCGGGCCGACCCCGTCACCAGGGCGACACCGGTCCCGGTCACCGCGGCCATCAGTATCGCCGGCAGCAGCAGCACGCGCGCGTAGGGAAGTTCACGGCCACCGGGAGGCGATTGAACACTCACCATGTATGCCCTCTGAGACAAATCGGCTGAAGGTCGGGGAAGTTGCTGGGGGTTTATCTGGCAATCAAACTGGATCTTCGGTATCTTTTGGAACAAGCGCACGAATACACCCCAACTCGGTGCGCTGCGGGCGAGCTTAGTCCGACCGGATCATCGCCGTGTCATATTCAGCAAGCACCTGAAATCACCCTCGCGACAGGAGTACGCTCTGCCCCATTTACACACAGCGAGGTCATTCGCACACGTTGCGTGACGGCGTACGGGCATACGAAAACCCCTCACCAGAAGGGGTGGGACAGCGCCCGGAGGCGGCTTCCGGCTCAGATTCCGGCGATGCGCAGGGCCGCGTCCGCGGTGGCTTCGGCGAAGGCCGAGACGGGCCGCTCGGGATCGGAGCGGTGCACGAGGATCACCCCTTCGATGAGACCGAAGAGCAGATCGGTGCGAAGGTCCAGCTCGCTCTTGGCGAGCGCGCCGCCCGCCTCGGTCGCGGCGAGCAACTGCCGGTAGGCGTCCTTGAGTTCGGCCCGTACGGCGTGGAAGCCGGCGAAGCGCTCCGAGTGGACCTCGGGCAGCAGATAGAGCCCGCCGAGGTTGTGCGAGCCGCCGCAGAGCAGCTCGACGTCGGTGCGGCACAGATCCCAGAGGCGGTCCGCGGCAGGGGCGTCGTGCTCGGCGAGGAGCTGCCGGGCGAAGGCCAGCGAGGGCGTGACGGTGGACTCCAGGAGCGCGGCGAGCAGCTCCTCCTTGCCGGACACGTAGTGGTACATGGACGCCTGGCGCATGCCCGCCCGCTCGGCGACGGCCCGGGTGGTCGTGGCCGCGTACCCCCGCGTCGTGAACAGCTCCGCGGCGGCGGCGAGCAGCTCGTCGCGCGGCGAGAGGCCGCTGTCCGGCCGCTGCTCGGCGCGCGGCCTGCCCACTCGTCGTCCACTGGAACCCATGCGTTCGATCCTCGCACACCGCCCCATCAGGCGATCTCGGTGAGGGATCGGTAACGGGGCCGCAACCCGCGGGCAACGGCGGCGACCCGCCCGGCTCCTAATTTCTGTCGGGCGACAGAAATACGAGCACCCGCTCGACCGCACCCATGACCGACCACTGCCGAGCCGGAGGTCCCGCGATGGCGACAGCGACCACTTACGGAGCCCGCGCGCACGCCCGCGCCCAGGAGGGCACCCGAGCCGAGGCCATGCCCGTCGTCCCGGCGAGTGCCTGGCCCGCGCCGCCGTGCGAGGCGGGCCACCTCGTGTGGGCGGAGACGGTGGCGGGCGGCAACTACACGCACAAGGTGCTGGCCCGCGGCACGGAGCTGCGGCTGACCGACCTCAAGGGCGACGCCTGCGCCCATCTGCTCCTCTTCGCCGCCGACCGGCCGTGGGAGCGCCTGAACGTGGCCGACACGGTGAAGGTGCAGTGGAACGCCTACCTCGGCGAGGGCCAGTTGCTCCTCTCCGACCAGGGCCGCGTCCTCGCCTCGGTGATCACCGACACCTCCGGACGGCACGACGCGCTGTGCGGCACGTCCGGTCTCGTGCGGAACACGGAGCGGTACGGGGACGGGGCGCCGCAGTCCCCCTCGCCCGCCGGGCGTGAGCTGTTCAAGCTGGCGGCCGCCAAGAACGGGCTGGCGCCGCGGGATCTGCCGCCGTCGCTGTCCTTCTTCCAGGGCGTGGAGGTACGCGAGGACGGCTCTCTGGACTTCACCGGTTCGGCCGGTCCCGGGGTGAGCGTGACGCTGCGCACCGAGCAGGACCTCACGGTGCTGCTGGCCAACGTGCCCCACCCGGCCGACCCCCGCGAGGCCTACACGAGCACGCCGCTGGAGGTACTGGCCTGGCGCGCCGAGGCCACCCGGTCCGGTGATCCGCTGTGGGACGCCACGCCCGAGGGCCACCGCGCCTTCCTCAACACCGCCGAGTTCCTTGCCGCGAGGGGGATCGCATGAGCGAGCAGTCCGTCCAGAGGACCACCGTCGCGGCCCGGGCCGCCTGGTCGGCCGTCGTCCGCGCGGGCGCCACGCTCACCATCACGGACCTGCACGGCAACCAGGCCGTCGACTTCCTCGTGTACGACGCCGGGGACACGAGCGTGCGTTACAGCGCGCCCGACACGATCCAGGCGCAGGGGAACATCTTCCTGACCACGGGCAGTGTGCTCATGTCGAACGAACACACGCCGCTGATGACGGTCGTCGCGGACGACGTCGGCCGGCACGACACGGTCGGCGGCGCCTGCTCCAAGGAGTCGAACACGCTGCGGTACGGGCACCACACCTGGTCCCAGCACGCCTGCGTGGACAACTTCCTTGCGGAGGGCGCCCGTTACGGCCTCGGCAAGCGCGACCTGGTCTCCAACATCAACTGGTACATGAACGTGCCGGTCGAGAAGGACGGCACCCTCGGCATCGTCGACGGCATCTCGGCGCCGGGCCTCTCCCTGACCCTGCGTGCCGAGCGTGACGTGCTCGTGCTGGTCTCCAACTGCCCCCAGATCAACAACCCTTGCAACGGCTTCGAGCCGACCGCGGTGGAGATGACGATCGGGGCTCCCGAATGAGCGGCGGAGGAGCGGATGCCGGCGGAGGGATGAGCGGCGGCGGGACCGACTTCGACACGCTCCTCGTCGCCAACCGGGGCGAGATCGCGGTCCGGATCATCCGTACGGCAAGGGAGTTGGGCCTGCGCACGGTCGCGGTGTACTCCGACGCGGACCGCTCGGCGCCCCATGTGCGGCTCGCCGACGAGGCCGTACGGCTGGGGCCCGCGCCCGCCAAGGAGTCGTACCTCGACGCGGATCTCGTTCTGAGGGCGGCGAAGGACACCGGGGCCGGGGCGATCCACCCGGGCTACGGCTTCCTGTCCGAGGACGCGGCGTTCGCTCGCCGCTGCCAGGACGCGGGCATCGTGTTCGTGGGGCCCACGCCGGAGCAGTTGGAATTGTTCGGGGCGAAGCACACGGCCCGGGCGGCCGCGGAGGCGGCCGGGGTACCGCTGGCGCCGGGTACGGGCCTGCTCGCGGACGTCGACGAGGCCCTGCGCCTGGCCGAGTCCATCGGCTACCCGGTGATGCTCAAGGCGACCGGCGGCGGAGGCGGCATCGGCATGTCCGCGTGCCGCTCGGCGGAGGACCTCCGTGACGCCTGGGAGCGTGTGCAGCGCGTCGCCGCGGCGTCCTTCTCCTCCGCCGGTGTCTTCCTGGAGCGGCTCGTCGAGCACGCCCGCCATGTCGAGGTGCAGGTGTTCGGCGACGGCGAGGGCCGTGTCGTCACCTTCGGCGACCGCGACTGCTCGCTCCAGCGCCGCAACCAGAAGGTCGTGGAGGAGGCCCCGGCTCCCGGCCTGCCTTCCCATGTGCGCGAACAACTTGCCACCGCCGCACGCGACTTGTGCGCGAGCGTCGGCTACCGCTCCGCCGGCACGGTCGAGTTCGTCTACGACGCGGCCCGCGAGGAGGCGTACTTCCTGGAGGTCAACACCCGGCTCCAGGTGGAACATCCGGTCACCGAGGAGATCTACGGCGTCGACCTCGTCGCGTGGATGCTGCGGCTGGCCCGCGGCGACTCCGATGTCGTACGCGATCCCGGGGCGCCGCGCGGCCACGCCGTCGAGGCGCGGGTGTACGCGGAGGACCCGACGCGCGAACACCGGCCCAGCGCGGGCCTGTTGACCCGGGTCGAGTTCCCGCGGGGGGTCCGTGTGGACGGCTGGATCGAGACGGGTACCGAGGTCACCACGGCGTACGACCCGATGCTCGCGAAGGTCGTCGCGTACGGCTCCGACCGGGCGCACGCGCTGGAGCGGCTGGACGAGGCGCTGGCCAGGACCCGGGTGGACGGTATCGAGACGAACCTCGGCCTGGTGCGGGCCGCGCTGTCGGACCCGGCGTTCCGGGCGGCCGCGCACTCCACGGCCACCCTCGCCGCGGTGAGCGATCCGACGCCGCGGATCGAGGTCGTCTCCGGCGGGACCCTGACGACGGTCCAGGACTGGCCGGGTCGGACCGGCTACTGGCAGGTGGGTGTGCCGCCGTGCGGGCCGATGGACGACCTGTCCTTCCGGCTCGGCAACCGGGCGCTGGGCAACGACGAGGGCGCCCCCGGGCTCGAATGCACCTTGCAGGGACCGGCGTTGAGGTTCACGCATCCGACGACCGTGTGCGTCACGGGCGCTCCGGCGCCGGTGACGGTCGACGGGACGGCGGTCCCCCAGTGGGAGCCGGTGACGGTACCCGCGGGCGGTCTGCTGGAGGTGGGCGCACCCTCGGAGCACGGACTGCGGACGTACGTACTCCTCGCCGGCGGCGGCCTGGACGTGCCGGCCTTCCTGGGCAGCGCCTCGACGTTCACGCTGGGCCGCTTCGGCGGGCACGGCGGACGGGCCTTGCGGACGGGGGATGTGCTGCACGGGGGGGCTGTTCCGGTTGGTGGCTTCCCTGGTGGTCCTGTTCCGGTCGGCGAGCGGCCGGTGTTCGGTTCCGAGTGGCAGGTCGGTGCGCTCGAAGGGCCGCACGCGGCACCGGAGTTCTTCACCGAGGAGGACATCCGCGACTTCTACGCGGCCGAGTGGAAGGTGCACTTCAACTCGGCGCGTACGGGCGTACGGCTGGTCGGGCCCAAGCCCCGCTGGGCGCGCACCGACGGCGGCGAGGCGGGCCTGCACCCCTCCAACATCCATGACACGCCCTACTCGGTCGGCGCGGTCGACTACACGGGCGACATGCCGGTGCTGCTGGGCCCGGACGGGCCATCGCTGGGCGGGTTCGTCTGCCCGGCGACCATCGCGAAGGGTCAGCGCTGGAAGCTGGGACAGCTGCGGCCGGGTGACACCGTCCGCTTCATCCCGGTGACCGTGCCCGAGGCCGCGCGGCTGCGGCATGCCCCGGCTGCAGCGCCGGTCGCGGACCGTGCGGAGATCGCCGACGGCGGCGTACTGGCCCGGGACGCCGACGTGACGTACCGGCGCAGCGGTGACGACAACCTGCTCGTCGAGTTCGGGCCCATGCAGCTCGACCTGGCGCTGCGGATGCGGGTGCACGCGCTGATGGAGGCGGTGTCGGCAGCCGGGCTGCCCGGCATCACCGACATCACGCCCGGCATCCGTTCGCTCCAGATCCAGACGGACCCGGACGAGCTCCCGGCGCCCGAACTCCTGTCCCTGGTAAGGGAGATCGTCGCCTCGCTCCCACCCGCCGACCAGCTCGTCGTGCCGTCGCGCACCGTGCACCTCCCGCTCTCCTGGGACGATCCTGCGACCCGCGAGGCCATCGCCCGCTACATGGCGGGCGTGCGCGACGACGCGCCCTGGTGCCCGTGGAACATCGAGTTCATCCGCCGCGTCAACGGTCTCGACTCGGTCGAGGACGTGTACCGGACGGTCTTCGACGCCGAGTACCTGGTCCTGGGCCTCGGCGATGTCTATCTCGGGGCGCCGGTGGCGACGCCGCTCGACCCCCGGCACCGACTCGTCACCACGAAGTACAACCCGGCGCGCACCTGGACGGCCGAGAACTCGGTGGGCATCGGCGGGGCGTACCTGTGCATCTACGGGATGGAGGGGCCCGGCGGCTACCAGTTCGTGGGCCGTACGACGCAGGTGTGGTCCGGGTGGCAGCAGCGGGGCGCGTTCGAGCCGGGCTCGCCCTGGCTGCTGCGCTTCTTCGACCGCGTCAAGTGGTACCCGGTGGACGCGGACGAACTGCTGGACCTGCGCTCCGACATCACCTCGGGCCGCTTCGTCCCGAGGATCGAGGAGGGCACCTTCTCCCTCGCCTCGTACGAGGCCTTCCTCGCCGAGAACGCCGACGCGATCGAGGAGTTCCGCACCCGGCAGGGCACGGCCTTCTCCGCGGAGCGCGACGCCTGGGAGGCGGCGGGCGAGTTCACCCGTGCGGAGGCGGTGTCGGCTCCGGTGGCCGCCCCCGTGCAGGTGACAGTGCCCCCGGGCGCCCGCCTCGTCGAAGCCGAATTCGCCGCCTCGGTGTGGCAGCTCAACGTCCAACCGGGCGACACGGTCACCACCGGCCAGCCCCTGCTGGCCCTGGAGGCCATGAAGATGGAGTCCCGGGTCCCGTCCCCCATGAACGGAGTGGTCCTGGACCTCCTGGCCAAACCGGGCGACCAGGTGGAAGCGGGCACGGCGTTGGCGGTGGTGGGCCCGCCACCGGCCTGAGCCCCGCGTCATCCGTGGGCAGCCCGGCCCACCCGCGCCGCGCCGTCTGCGGGCAGGCACCCCACCCGCCGCACAGTCTGTGGGCAGGCGTTCCGCAGGGCGGAACGGGTGGGCACAGACTGCCGGGCCCGCAGCCGACAACGAACCCCCAGCAAGGAGCACAGATGTCGCCCCAGACCAAGCCCCACGCAGTGGCCCGCGTGCGCAGGGCCTACGCCCGTATCGAGGCCACATCCCGCCCCGAGGTCTGGATCGACCTGCGCCCCCAGGCAGAGGTGGAAGAGGAAGCCCGAGCCATCGACACCCGCGTGGCCGCAGGCGAGCACCTCCCCCTCGCAGGCAGGCTCTTCGCCGCGAAGGGCAACATCGACGTGGCAGGCCTCCCCACCACCGCCGCCTGCCCGGCCTACGCATACCACCCGGAGACGGACGCCCCGGTGGTCGCCCGCCTCCGCGCGGCAGGCGCGATCCCCCTGGGCACCACCAACCTGGACCAGTTCGCCACAGGCCTGGTAGGAACCCGCTCCCCCCACGGCCCCGTCCGCAACGCCGTCGCCCCCGAAAGAATCAGCGGCGGCTCCAGCTCGGGAAGCGCGGTAGCGGTAGCCCTCGGCATCGTGGACCTCGCTCTGGGAACCGACACCGCAGGCAGCGGCCGCATCCCCGCGGCCTTCAACGGCATCGTCGGCCTCAAGCCGACCCGAGGCCTCGTCCCCACGGACGGCGTGGTCCCGGCCTGCGCCACCCTCGACTGCGTGACGGTCTTCGCCCGCACCCTCCAGGAGGCGGAGCAGGCCCTGGCACACATGGCCTCCCCGCCCGCCCGCGACCTCCCCGCACTCCCCCAGCGCACCCCGGGCCCATGGCGCATCGCCGTCCCGCCCCGCGAACAGCTCGGCGAGCTGGACGAGGGCTGGGCGGAGGCGTACGAGGAAGCCGCCGCCCAACTCCGCGCGGCGGGAGCCGAGTTGCGCCCCCTGGACCTCGCCCCCTTCACCGAGGCCGCCGCGATGCTCTACGAGGGCGCCTTCGTGGCCGAGCGCTACACCGCCGTGGGAAGCTTTGTCGACAAGTTGCTCTCCGAGGGCGGAGCGGGCCTCGACCCGACGGTCGCCGGCATCATCACCCGCGCCCGCGACATCCCGGCCCACCAGCTCTTCGCAGACCAGGACCGGCTGGCGGCCCTGCGCACCCGCGCGCTGGCGGAACTCGGCGACGCGGACGCCCTGCTCCTCCCCACGGCCCCGGGCCACCCCACGCTCGCCGAGGTCGCCGCCGACCCGCTCGGCTCCAACGCCCGGCTCGGCCGCTTCACCAACTCCACGAACCTCTTCGACCTGGCGGCCGTGGCCGTCCCGGCGGGCGTGGTTGGGGGCCTCCCGTTCGGCGTGATGCTGATCGGCCCGGCCTTCACCGACGAACGCCTCGCCCGGATCGCCCGGACCCTGGAGGCACCGACGACCCGGATCGCCGTGGTCGGCGCCCACCTGTCGGACCAGCCGCTCAACGGCCAACTCCTCTCCCTGGGCGCCCGGTTGGAACGAACGACCAGGACCGCGCCCGTCTACCGGCTGCACGCCCTGTCGACCGAACCGCCCAAGCCCGGTCTCGTCCACGTGGGCGAGGGCGGCACCGCGATCGAGGCCGAGGTCTGGCGCCTGCCCGCGGAGGGACTCGCCCGCCTGCTCGCCGCGCTGCCCCGGCCGATGGCCCTGGGCCGGGTCGAACTGGCCGACGGCGACGAGGCACCCGGCTTCCTGTGCGAGCCGGGCGCGCTCGACGGCGCGCGGGACATCACGGCGTACGGGGGATGGCGCGCGTATCTGAACTCCCCCGACGAGTGACAGGCCTCTGCACCGGACCGGCCGCAGCGAGAACACGCCGGGCCTACCGTCCCCGAAAGCCCCACCGAGGCACCGTCAGGCCCCACGCAGGCACCGGCAGGCCCCGCCGAGGCCTGCACCGTCGCTCCCCCGCCGGGCCCCGGAGGGGGAAGCAGCCGACACCCACCAGCGCGTCCCCGAAACCGAAGCCACCCCTGACCGCCATCGGCCCCCAGCGGCGCCACCCCGGCCGAAGCCGAAGCCAGGACCCGCCCCACCAACTGACCCACCGGCCGACCCCGTCAACTCACCCGACCGACGAGTAAGCCACCACTCCCCGCAGCAACTGATCAACCGCCTTGCGCGCGTTCTTCGCCACCGTCGAACTCGCGCCGGACGAGACCGGTGCCGCCGCGGAGATCTGTCCCAGCACGTCGATGACCTGCTTGCACCAGCGCACGAAGTCACCGGCGGGCATCTCCGCCTCGCGCAGCACCTCGTCGAGGCCCTTGCCGGAGGCCCACTCGTAGGCGGCCCAGGCGAAGCCCAGGTCGGGCTCGCGCTGGCCGACGCCCTCGGTCTGCGTGATCCGGAAGTCCTCCTCCAGGGCGTCGAGCCGGCCCCAGATGCGGACCATTTCGCCGAGCGCGGCCTTCGCCCTGCCCGACGGCAGCTTCGGCGCCATCGCGTCGTCGCCGACCCTGGACTCGTACACCAACGCCGAGACGCACGCGGCCAGTTCGGCCGGTCCGAGGCCCTCCCAGACCCCTTCGCGCAGGCATTCGCTGGAGAGCAGGTCCATCTCGCCGTACAACCGGGCGAGCCGCTTGCCGTGTTCGGTGACCTCGTCGCCGCGCAGATAGTCCAGCTCGGTCAGGAGCGCGACGATCCGGTCGAAGGTGCGGGCGATCGTGTTCGTCCGGCCCTCGATGCGGTTCTCCAACTGGGCGGTGTCGCGCCGCAGTCGGTGGTAGCGCTCGGCCCAGCGGGCGTGGTCCTCGCGGTCGGTGCATCCGTGGCAGGGATGCGCCCGGATCGCCGTGCGCAGCTGGGCGATCTCGCGGTCGTCGGCGGCCTCGGCGCGGCGCTTGCGGTGCCGCTCGGGCACGATGTGTCCGGCCTTGGTGCGCAGCGCCGAGGCGAGGTCGCGGCGCGACTGCGGAGAGCGCGCGTTGAACGACTTCGGGATGCGCATCCGCTCCAGCGCCTCGACGGGCACCGGGAAGTCGGTCGTGTTGAGCCGCTTGACCTGGCGCTCGGCGGTGAGGACGAGGGGGCGCGGCCCGTCGTGGTGCTCGAAGCCCCGGTGTCCGTTGGACCGCCCGGCGGGCAGCCCCGGGTCGAGGACGAGCGCGAGTCCCGCGAACTTGCCGGTCGGGACGTGGATGACGTCACCCGGCTTGAGCTTCTCCAGGGAGACGGCCGCCTCGGCGCGCCGCTGCGAGGCGCCCTGCTTGGCCAGCTCGGTCTCGCGGTCCTTGAGGTCGCGGCGCAGCCGCGCGTACTCCTCGAAGTCCCCGAGGTGGCAGGTCATGGACTCCTTGTAGCCCTCGAGCCCCTCCTCGTTGCGCTGCACCTGGCGGGAGATCCCGACGACCGACTTGTCGGCCTGGAACTGCGCGAAGGACGTCTCCAGCAGCTCGCGCGAGCGATGCCGCCCGAACTGCTCCACGAGGTTCACCGCCATGTTGTACGACGGCTTGAAGCTGGAACGCAGCGGGTACGTGCGCGTGCCGGCGAGTCCCGCGAGGTGGTCGGGGTTGATTCCGCGCTGCCACAACACGACGGCGTGGCCCTCGACATCGATGCCGCGGCGGCCGGCCCGGCCGGTGAGCTGGGTGTACTCGCCGGGGGTGATGTCGGCGTGCTGCTCGCCGTTCCACTTGACGAGCTTCTCCAACACCACCGAGCGGGCGGGCATGTTGATGCCGAGCGCGAGGGTCTCGGTGGCGAACACGGCCTTCACCAGGCCGCGTACGAAGAGTTCCTCGACGACCTCCTTGAACGTCGGCAGCATGCCCGCGTGGTGGGCCGCGATGCCGCGCTCCAGGCCTTCCAGCCATTCGTAGTAGCCGAGGACGTGGAGGTCCTCGTTCGGGATGGAGGCCGTGCGCTCCTCGACGAGGGCGCGGACCTTCTCCCGGGCCTCCTCGTCGTTCAGCCGCAGCCCCGCGTACATGCACTGCTGGACGGCGGCCTCGCAGGCGGCGCGGCTGAAGATGAACGTGATGGCGGGCAGCAGGCCTTCGGAGTCGAGCCGCTCGATGACCTCGGGCCGCCCCGGCGTCCACACCCGGGACCGCTGCCGCCGCTCGCGCTCCCGGTCGGCGTCGCGCATGGCGCGGCCCCGCTTGCGGTCCTGGTACGACGGACGGCTGGCCTCCATGCGCGCCAGGCGCGTGAGGTCGGGGTTGACGGCCTTCTTGTGGCCCTCGCCCTCCTCGAAGAGGTCGTACATCCGGCGCCCGGCGAGCACGTGCTGGAAGAGCGGCACGGGCCGGTGCTCGGAGACGATCACCTCGGTGTCGCCACGGACGGTGTCGAGCCAGTCGCCGAACTCCTCCGCGTTCGACACCGTGGCCGACAGTGACACCAGGGTCACCGACTCGGGGAGGTGGATGATCACTTCCTCCCAGACGGCGCCGCGGAAGCGGTCCGAGAGGTAGTGCACCTCGTCCATGACGACGTAACCGAGGCCGAGGAGGGTCTGCGAGCCCGCGTACAGCATGTTCCGGAGGACCTCGGTGGTCATCACGACCACCGGCGCCTCGGAGTTGACGCTGTTGTCGCCGGTGAGCAGGCCGACCTTGTCAGCGCCGTAACGACGGCACAGGTCGGCGTACTTCTGGTTCGACAGTGCCTTGATGGGCGTGGTGTAGAAGCATTTCTTGCCCTGCTGGAGGGCGAGATGGACGGCGAACTCGCCGACGATCGTCTTGCCCGAGCCGGTGGGCGCGGCCACGAGAACACCCTTGCCCGCTTCGAGGGCCTGACAGGCCTCGATCTGGAAGGGGTCGAGGCCGAAGTCGTACATCTCGCGGAAGTCCGCGAGCGCGGTGGCCTGCTCGACAGCACGCTTACGGGCTGCCGCGTACCGCTCGGCCGGTGAGAGATCCTCTGTCATCGTGCATTCGAGACTACCGGCCACCACTGACAACGGACGATCATTGTCCGGATCACCCCAAGTCGGAAGCCGACGCGGCCGGTCCTCCTTGAGGGACCGGCCGCGTCAAATCTGAAGAGGTCCTGCGAGGCTCACCCAACGTCTACGCGTTCTCCGCCCCAAGTACCCGCTCCAAGCGGATCAGCCGTTGTTGCTGATCCAAGGACTCGTGTCGCACTCGTCGTCACCGATGCTTGCAATGCAAGCCGTCACCTGGATACGGCTTCCCTGGCCTCCGTATGCATTGGTGTTGTCGGCTTCATAGAAGTCCTTGTTGCACGAAGCCCAGTCACCCGAACTTCCAGGGTTCGAACACTTGCCGCTCCGGTAGGTGCTCCAAGAACCGCCGGAGTCCCTGAGTTGGTTCGTCCACTTCGCGTAGACGCCGTAACCGTCGGTGGAAGTGTCCTTGCTCCAGATCACGTCACCGTATGGCTGAAAACAGGCCGCAGCGCCCTGAATGTTCGTGATGCACGTGCCACCCGACGGCGCGCCGCCGACAACGCCCGTATTGTCGTCGTCCGCAGCTGCAGGGTTGCTCATCGCCACGAAAAGCGCTCCCCCTGCCGCGAGCGTCACGAATGTCGATCTCAACGCCACCACAAGCACGGATCCCCCCATAGGTTCAACGAAACAAGCAAAATCCTCAACATCCCCTTGGTCATGAAGATCTCGCAAAATCTCGATGAACCTATACCGACCAACAGAAAAACACTAGGTCAAACTTTCTCCACTTTACGCGGTCACCGGCCACCGGTTAACGCGAGTGGAGGCGGGGCCCAGTAGGGTGTCCTGCCTCCACTCAACACAATGATGTGATGCCCTACGTGACGTCGCCGTAGTTGTTCGCCCGCTCCTGGGCCGCCTGCTCAGGCAACACATGGCTCGCACTCACCGACTCGGCCTCGCCAATGTCCTCAGGGGCGAGGTCAAGGTCAGAAGCTTCATCGTCGTCCGGTCCCTCGGCCTCGCGACGGGCCCGGCGCCGATCATTCAGTAGGGCGACGCCAGTGGCGACGAAGTACAGCACCGAGATCGGCCCGGCCAGCGCCAGCATCGAGATCGGGTCGGTGCTAGGGGTAGCGATCGCGGCGAACAGGGTAATGCTCATGATCATGCCCCGCCACCAGCCGAGCATCCTCGCCCCGGAGACGATCCCTCCGAAGTTCAGCATGACCAGCAGCAACGGCAACTGAAAAGCCAGACCAAAGACAATAATCATGCGCATGATGAGCTGGATCAGTTCGTCCAGCGGCAGCTGGTTGTCACTGCCGATGATGGAGAACTGGAGCATCACCTCCGCCATCTTCGGCAGCGACCAGTAAGCGAAGTACGCGCCCATCAGGAACAGCGGGAAGCCCGCGGCGACGATGCCGAGCGAGTACTTCTTCTCGTTCTTGTGCAGGCCGGGAGCGACGAAGCCCCACAACTGGTACAGCCACACCGGCGACGCGAGCACCACACCAGACGTGAAGGAAACGGACAGCGCCAGCGTGAACGGGCTCAGTAGACCGTTCTGCACGATACGTGCGCAGGTGCTGGTACCGGTTTCCTGCAACTCCGCGAAACTCAGCCCACATCCCACAGCCCGAAGGATCGGATCCGTGAAGAACTGGATGATGTCCTTGTAGAACATGAGCGAGACGATCGTGGTGACGATCACCGCGAGCAGACTCTTCACCAGCCGGTTGCGGAGCTCACGAAGGTGCTCCACGAGGGGCATGCGCCCCTCGGAATCGATTTCCTTCTTGCGGGCAGACTTCAGCAACCCACGTTCCCATCTCGTGCAGGGGGCCGGCGGTCACCGGCCCTGCGTCAGCGCTTGGTCGTGTCCGTCGGCTCGGTGACCGGGCGCGAGCTGGTCACGTCACCGGGTGCGGCCTGGATGGTGCGCTGGACCTGGGACTGGTCGTCCTGCGGCGGGGCTGCCGGGGTGGCACTGTCGTCCTTGCCCTCGGTCTTCATCGCCTTGGCCTCGCTCTTGAGGATGCGGGCGGACTTGCCCAGCGAGCGGGCCATGTCCGGAAGCTTCTTCGCGCCGAACAGCAGGATGATGACGACGAGGATGAGAATGATCTCGGGAGCGCCGAGCCTTCCGAACATAAGCTTTTACCTTCTCACCGAGGCGGCGTGGTTGGGTTGCTGCCCGACCGGTCGGACGTCTGTCCGACAGTCGTGCTGGCAGCGATCGTAACGCTCAGGGGTAAACGCGGGGCAATCCCTGTGCGTACTCCCAGTTCGCGGTCCGCGCCTCGCTCTCCGGGCCGCGACCAGCAGCGTACCCGCCGATCCTGCGAAGCTGACAGGTCGGAGTGACTCAAAGCGCACGGACAGCAAGGCTCAGAGGGCGTCCGCGGCGCGGGCCGCACCGGCGGACGCGTGCTCCAGATCCTCGGCGGCGCGATTGATCCTGCGTGCGGACTCGGTGACCTGCCTGCCCAGACGTTCCGCCTCCAGAAAGACACGGACGGCGAGCACGCCGAGGACGGAGATTCCCAGGAAACCCACAGCGATCGCGAACATCGGCCAGAACATGGCTCGACCCTAAGCCCCGCGAACCGTCGCGTGGAGCCGCAGGGCCCGGACCCCTCCGCCGGTGAGGAGTTCGACGATGCGCTCCCCGGCCGGCTTACGAACCGCGGCGCCGCACTCCGGGCAGGTGAAGGAGTAGAAAGTGGTCCGATGTGTGGCGCCGATGACCAGGCGCAGGGCGTTCGCGGAGAGTTCGAAGCCGCCCCGGCAGTCGGGGCACGCGGCCTTGAACACCACGGGATCCACCCTTGTCATCCCCGAGAACGCGGACGCAACGGACATTTCACTGATACCCGACATCGTCGACCCGCTCAAAGCCCTTGCTCCTGCCTGCCGTACAGCCCGTCATGAACTCCGTGCGGCCCGTCGTCCGGGCGCTGCGCTCCCCCGACGCCGTCGAGCGGAGCACCTGTGGCACCGTCGCGAGGCGCACCGGGCACGTCCTGCGGCCGGTCCCCGGAGTCACCGGCACCCTGCGGTCCGTCGTACGCCGCGAGGGCCTCACGGGCCGCCTGCCGGGCGCTGTCCGCGACCTCCGCCGGCGACACGATCCGGCCCTCCCGGCCGCGCCGCAGCGCGAGCCGGCGCAGCGACGCCGGATCGGGGGCGCGCAGGGTGATGCGCAGGCCGCCGTCGGGGAGCTCCTCGGCGCTGTCGTGCGGGTAGTACTCGGCGACCCAGCGTCCGCCGGGGCCGACCTCCACGACCACCTCGGGGTCCTCCGCGGCCGGTTGCACAAGACCCTCGGAGAGGTCCCGCAGCTCGACCTCGGGCGGCGCGGACGCCTCGTCGAGGATCTTGATCTCGGCGACCCGGTCGAGCCGGAAGGTGCGACGCGCCTCGGAGCGGCGGCACCACGCCTCCACGTACGTGTGCCCGACGCTGACCAGGCGGATCGGGTCGATCTCCCGCTCGGTGAGCTCGTCGCGCGAGGGCGAGTAGTAGCGGATCCACAGCCGGCGCCGCTCGGAGATCGCCCGGTCGACGTCGGCGAAGACCCCGCCCTCGGACTCGAAGGTGACGGACAGCCGGGCACTGGCCCCCGCGGCCTCGCCCGAGGCTGCCTCCACCTTCGCGGTGGCCCGCAGCAGCGCCTGCCGGTCGCCCTCCCGCAGTCCGGGCAGGGTCGACACGGCCCGTGCGGCCACCAGCAGCGCGGTGGCCTCGTCGGCGGCGATCCGCAGCGGCTCGGCGACATCGTCCGGGTTGTGCCACCAGATCCGGTCGCCGTCGGTGTCGATGTCGAGCAGATCGCCCCCGCGGAAGCTGGTCCCGCACAGCGGCAGCACGTCGAGGTCGGAGATCAGCTCGTCCTCGGTGATCCCGAAGGCCCGCGCGACATCCTCGACCCGGGCGCCGGGCCGTTCCCGCAGATACGTCACCAGGGAGAGCATCCGCCGGGTCTGGTCGAGCGCGTTCGTGGGCTTGGCCGGTTTTCCTGCCACTTTCTTACGTTCCCCCTCAGCCCTTGGCCACGGCGCGCAGCCGGTCGACGACGTCGGCCCGCAGCTCGGCCGGTTCCAGGACGACCACGTCGGGCCCGAACTCGACGAGCCAGGCATCCAGACCGTGCCCGTACGGAATCTCCAACTCGTCCCACCCGTCACCGAGTTCCCGTACGGAGGCGGCCTTCGCGCGCAGCGGGTAGCCCGAGCCCGACCGCAGCCGGATCAGCGCGGAGCGGTCGGCGATGTCCCCCGCCCAGCTCGCGACGGTCTCACGCACGGTGACGACGTCGGGCACCTGGGCCGTGTACTTTCCGCCGCGCGTACGGACCTTGCCGGTGATCCGGGACAGCCGGAAGACCCGCTCGGCGCCCCGGTCGCGGTCCCAGCCGGCCAGGTACCAGTGGCCGCGCCAGCACTCCAGGGCCCACGGCTCGACGAGGCGGGGCTCGGGGCGGGCCGCGGTGGCCTTGCGGTAGTCGAAGGCGACGGGCCGCCGGTCGCGGCAGGCGAGCATCAGGGGCTCGAAGGCGGCCTCGTGCACGGGGATGCGGGGTTCCAGGGCGCCATGGGCCTCGTACGGATCGACGTCCTCGGGGAGGCCCGCGGCGCGCAGTTTCTGCAGGGCGCCGCTCGCCGCGCCCGCGAGGCGTGCCTGCTGCCAGACCTTGGCGGCGAGGCCGAGGGCCGCGGCCTCCTCGGCGTCGAGGGTGATGGGAGGAAGCCGGTTGCTGTCGCGGCGGGCCAGATAGCCGACTTCGCCGTCGAGGTTCTCCACCGTCTCGATGACCAGGCCGAGTTCGCGCAGATCGTCCTTGTCGCGCTCGAACATCCGGTTGAAGGAGTCGTCCGAGCTCGCTTCCAGATAGGCCTCGATGGACTCGCGGAGCTCGCGCTTGCTGAGCGGCCGCCGGGTTCCGAGCAGACACAGCGCCAGGTTCATCAGCCGCTCTGCCTTGGCAATGGCCATCGATGCCCTTCCCTATGATGCTTCCGACCGATGACCGTACCGCCCCGGGGTGTCGTGGCAAAAGCCGAGGGCCCATGCCCGGACTGGCATGGGCCCCAAGTGATCGGGTCCGGTCGGACCTCGGTCACACGGCGTACGAAGATCGGATCATGATCAGAACTTCGTGATCACCGGGCCGGGTTCCGGCCCTCGTGGTGATCGGGTCGCGCTCGGGGCTCTCGTGGTGACCGGACCGCGGGTCTCCCCCGGCCGGTCCTCCGCGAGGGCTCAGACGGCGACCAGGTCGCAGACGAAGATCAGCGTCTCGCCGGGCGCGATACGGCCGCCACCGGCTCCACGCTCGCCGTAGGCGAGGTGCGAGGGGATGGTCAGCTGACGGCGTCCGCCGACCTTCATGCCCTGTACGCCCTGGTCCCAGCCCGCGATGACCTGGCCGGCACCGAGCTGGAACTGGAGCGGCGTACCGCGGTTCCAGGACGCGTCGAACTCCTCGCCGGAGGAGAAGGCCACGCCGACGTAGTGGACGGAGACGGTGTCGCCCGCCTTGGCCACCTCGCCGTCGCCCTCCCAGATGTCCTTGATCTCAAGATCCGTCGGGGGCTGGCCCTCCGGGAAGTCGATCTCGGGCTTGTCGATGCTCACGTTTCTGGCTCCTGCTTGGTTTGCGGCACGTGTTTGCGACGCCTCGGTGTGACAAGGCAACGCGGACAGTCTTGCATTCCCGAAGGGACTACATCTTCGCGAGGATGTCGACGGAGAAGACGAGCACCGAGTCCTTCTTGATGCTGCTGCCCTGCGGCGGGTTGTCTCCGTAGCCGAGCGCCGGCGGAATCACGATGAGGACCCGGCTGCCGACCTTCTTGCCGGTCAGGCCCTGCGCCCAGCCCTTCACGACCTGTGCGAGCGGGAACGACGTGAGCTGCCCGCGGCTGTACGAGGAGTCGAACTCCTTGCCGTCCGCCCACAGCACGCCCTTGTACTGCACGAGGAGGCTGTCGCTCTTTGCGACCTCGTCCCCGTCACCCTCCAGGATGTAGTTGGCGACGAGCTTCTTCGGCGCGGCCTTCTTCGGCACCTCGATGGAGGGGGCCTTGCCGTCGGTGTTGGTGCCGACCTTCGGCAGGTCGATGTTGTCCTGGGCGACGGCGGTGCCCTTGGCGGAGCTCTTGCCGTTGAACGCCTGCTGGATGTCGACCACGAAGACCAGCGTGTCGGTGCCCTTGATGCCCGCCTGGGCGTTGCCCGACGTGCCGTAGCCCCAGGTCGGGGGCACGGCCATCTCGACGCGGCTGCCGACCTTCTTGCCCGCGAGGGCGTAGCGCCAGCCGTCGATGATCTGGCCCTGGGCGAGCTGGATGACCAGCGGCGTCTTGCGGTCGAAGGAGTTGTCGAAGACCTTCGCCGAGGACCAGATCTGGCCCAGGTAGTGGGCCTGGACGAAGTCGTTCTCCGCGACCGTCCGGCCGGTGCCCACGATGACCGTCTCGACCGCGAGGTCCTTGGAGGGGTCACCGCTGCCCTTGGCGACGGTGGGCTTCTCACCGAACTTCTCACCGGCGGTGATGCCCGGCAGCGGCCCGTCGACGATCTTCGGCGGCGGAGGCGCCGAGGCCGAGGGCGAAGCCGATGGGGACGGGCTGTCACTGGACTTGGCCTTGTCCGACTTGTCGTCGTCACCGCATCCGGCGAGAGTGACCAGTCCAGCGGGAACGGCGATAAGAAGTGAGCGTCGGCGCACGGTGGGGGCCTCGTATCGGTCGATCTTGGTTGATGGCGTGCGCGCAACTCTACGACGTGAGAAGGGCGCCGTACGGAAAACGTACGGCGCCCCGCGTTGCGTTCCGGAAACACGTCCGGACGCGTCCTGACTCACATTCCGGCGATGAGCTTCTCCACCCGGTCGTCGACGGAACGGAACGGGTCCTTGCACAACACGGTGCGCTGTGCCTGGTCGTTGAGCTTCAGGTGGACCCAGTCGACGGTGAAATCACGACGCTGTTCCTGAGCGCGCCGGATGAAGTCGCCGCGCAGCCGGGCCCTAGTGGTCTGCGGCGGTACGGACTTGCCCTCGAAGATCTTCAAGTCGTTGCAGATCCGGGCGGCTTGGCCCCGCTTCTCCAGCAGGTAGTAGAGACCCCGGCGACGGTGGATGTCGTGGTAGGCGAGGTCTATCTGAGCGACACGCGGGTGCGACATCGTCATGTTGTGCTTGGCGCGGTACCGCTCGATGAGCTTGTACTTCATCACCCAGTCGATTTCGGTACCGATCCGGTCGAGGTCCTCGGACTCGATCGAGTCGAGCGTGCGGCCCCACAGCTCCAGAACCTGGTCGACGACGCCGGTACGGATACCGCGGCGCTCGACGAAGTCCACTGCCTTCTCGTAGTACTCGCGCTGCACCTCAAGAGCTGAGGCCTCGCGGCCGCTTGCCAGGCGCACCTTGCGCCGGCCCGTGATGTCGTGGCTGACCTCGCGGATGGCCCGGATCGGGTTCTCCAGGGTCAGGTCGCGCATCACCGTGCCCGCCTCGATCATGCGCAGCACGAGGTCGGTGGCGCCGACCTTGAGGAGCATGGTCGTCTCGGACATGTTCGAGTCGCCGACGATGACGTGCAGCCGGCGGTAGCGCTCGGCGTCCGCGTGCGGTTCGTCCCGGGTGTTGATGATCGGCCGGGAGCGGGTCGTCGCCGAGGAGACGCCCTCCCAGATGTGCTCGGCCCGCTGGCTGACGCAGTACACGGCACCACGCGGGGTCTGCAGCACCTTGCCGGCACCGCAGAGAAGCTGCCTCGTGACGAGGAACGGAATGAGGATGTCCGCGAGCCGGGAGAACTCCCCGTGACGGGCCACCAGATAGTTCTCGTGGCAGCCGTAGGAGTTGCCCGCCGAGTCGGTGTTGTTCTTGAAGAGGTAGACGTCGCCCGCGATTCCTTCCTCGTGCAGGCGTCGTTCGGCGTCTACCAGGAGTCCTTCCAGAATGCGCTCGCCGGCCTTGTCGTGGGTGACCAGTTCCGTCACGTTGTCACATTCGGGTGTCGCGTATTCCGGATGTGATCCCACGTCGAGATAGAGGCGGGCGCCGTTTCGCAGAAAGACATTGCTGCTGCGGCCCCATGACACGACACGGCGGAAGAGGTACCGCGCCACCTCGTCGGGAGACAGGCGTCGCTGTCCCCTGAACGTACACGTGACGCCGTACTCGTTCTCCAGCCCGAAAATGCGGCGGTCCATGACTGAACATTACGCCTGATGGCCTGTGCTGAAACGGGGTTCGGGGGCACCGTTTCGATCATTTTCCGAACCGCCCTCGACCACCGTGCCCCCGCCCGTAGCTGCGAGGACCCGCCCCGTGGCCAGCAGAACGAGCAGCGCGGCGCCTCCGGCGACAGCCGATACGGCGAAGCCCCGGACGGCTCCGCCCCACTCGATGACCGGTCCCGCGAGGCCCGTCCCGACGGACGCTCCCACGGTGAACGTCGTCACGAGCCAGGAGAACGCCTCGGTGACCGTGCCCCTCGGCGCGTGCCGGTCGACGAGGATGAACGCGCAGGCGATGCAGGGTGCGAGGAAGACTCCGGCAAGGGCCATCAGCGCCGTCATGGCGACCGCGTCCGGCATGATCATCAGCGGCAGATAACAGACCGCCAGAAGAGCGACGAGCGCGCGCAGTCGCCGCTCCGGCGCGCCGCCCCACTGCCGCGCCCCGTAGACCGTGCCGCCGACGAGAGCACCGAGCCCGATGGCGGCCATCAGCCAGCCGTACGTCACATCGCCGCCGTGGTCGTCCGCGTACGACACGCTCGCGACCGTGATGGAACCGAGCGCCATTCCGACAAAAAGGAACGCGCCGAGCAGGGCGATGAGTCCGGACGAGCGCAGCGCGCCGAGCCAGTGCGCCTCGCGCGGCGCCGAACGCCACGCGCGCGAGGGCCGCGAGACGACCACGGAGAGCGCGCCCAGCACCCCGATGACGTTCAGGATGATCAGCGCGGCCTGCGCGGACCACAGGGCCACGCACAGCGTCACGAGCAACGGTCCGACGGTGAACATGACTTCCTGCGCCACCGCGTCCATCGCGTACGCCGTGTGCACCTGGTCCTCCTTACGAAGGACGGAGGGCCACAGCGCCCGCAGACCGCCCTCCAGGGGCGGCGTGAACAGTCCGGCGACGGCGATGAGGGCATACGCGAGCGCAAGCACCTCGGTGCCGGTGAGGGCGAACACGGTGGTGGCGAGGGCGGAGACGAGCGCGGTGGGCAGCTGGATCCGCGGCTGCCCGTAGAGGTCCACCAGGCGGCCGAGCAGCGGCTGGCCCACGGCGTTGGCCACTCCGTAGACCGCGGCGAGCGCTCCGGCGAGGCTGTAGCTGCCGCCCTCGGCACGGATGAACAGCACGATGGCGATCGCGGAGGTCGCGTTCGGCAGCCGGCCCACCAGGGTGCCTACGAGCAGCCGCATGGCGTGTTTCGCCCGGAGGATCTCCAGATAACCGGTGGCCATGCCCCGCCCCTTTCGGCTTCAGAATGCCCGAGTTCTCCCGTCCGCGCCGCCGGAGACCTCGTAAGTGTTACGTATAACTTCGCTCGTCATACGTACCATGTGCGCTGTCCGCGAGTCCAGCAGAAAGACAGGTCACCGGTGGCAGCAGGCAGCCCCCGCCCCACGAGCCGTGACGTCGCCCAGGCCGCGGGAGTGTCCCAGGCGGCCGTTTCGCTGGTGCTCGGCGACAAGTGGCGCGGGCGGGTCTCCGAGCGGACGGCCGAGCGCGTACGGGAGGCCGCGCGGGAGCTCGGCTACCGGCCGAACCTGGCGGCCCGCAATCTGCGCCTGGGCAGCACGCGTACGGTCCTGCTGGTCGTCCCCGCCCTGACGACCGAGTTCTTCGCCGGCGTCTACACGGGCGCGGCCCGGGTGGCGGCGGAGCACGGCTTCGGAGTGGTGCTCTACCCCTCCCCCGAGGGCATCGGTCCGGCCCGGGACCCCTTCGCATCCGCACAGGCCGCCCTGGACGGAGTCATCGCCTCCTCCATGGCCGCCGACGCCCTCACGGCGATCCGCGGCGACCAGCTGCCCCTGGTGATGCTCGACAGCGATCCGGCGGGCAGCACGGGCGCGGCAACGGTCAACCTCGACATCCGCGACGGCGTACGCCAGGTCGCCGAGCATCTGCTGGGCCTGGGGCACCGGCGTTTCCTGCACCTGGCGGCGGACATCCCGTCCTGGACCTTCGAGATTCGCGCCCGTGAACTCGCCGAGCGCCTGGCCGCGGTCCCGGGCACGGAACTCCGCACGGCCCCCGCCCCGATCTCCATCGACGGCGCCCTGGCCGCCGCCGAGGCCGCCGGCGGGGCGCGGGGCTGCCTGGACCTCGCGCTGGAATACGCCCGGGTACGAGAGCAGTTCGGCCGGACCATCGGCAGCTTCCAGGCCGTCAAACACCACCTGGCCGACATGCTGGTCGCCGTCGAGCTGGCCACCGCGCTCGCCTGGGACGCGGCCCGAGGAGCGGCCGCCCCGGCCGAAGCGGAGCTGGCGGCCGCGGCGGCGGCCGGCCTGGCCCTGCGCAGCTACCAGGAGTGCGCGCACAAGGCCGTCCAGATCTTCGGCGGCATCGGCTTCACCTGGGAGCACGACGCCCACCTCCACCTCAGGCGCGCGGCGGCGCTCCGGGCCGTGGTGGCCGCCCTGGGCTCGGCCGAGGACGACGTCTACGGCGCCACCCACGCCGGCGTACGGCGGCAGTTCGCGGTCGAACTGCCCGAGGAGGCCGACGCCTATCGTGCCGAGGCCCGCGCCTTCCTCGACCGGTACCGCGCCGCTCCGGAGGAAGAACGCCGGGCGCTGCTCGTGTCCTCGGGATACCTGGTGCCGCACTGGGCCGAGCCGTTCGGACGCGGGGCGGGCGCGATCGAGCAGCTCGTCCTGGAGGAGGAGCTGGCCGGGATCGAGATGCCCTCGCTGGGCATCGGCGGATGGGTGCTGCTGACGCTCACCCAGACCGCGGACCAGGAACAGATCGAGCGGTGGATCACCCCGAGCCTGCTCGGCGAACTGCGGTGGTGCCAGCTGTTCAGCGAACCGGACGCCGGCTCCGACGCGGCCGCCGTGCGAACCCGCGCCGAACGCGTCGAGGGCGGCTGGCGGGTGACCGGCCAGAAGGTGTGGACCAGCGGCGCGCAGGACTGCAACCGGGGCCTCGCGACGGTACGGACCGACCCAAAGGCGCCCAAGCACCGGGGTATCACGGCGATGGTCGTCGACCTCACCGCGCCCGGCGTCGAGATCCGGCCGCTGCGCGAGATCACCGGGGACGCGCTGTTCAACGAGGTCTTCTTCGACGACGTGTTCGTCCCCGACGCCGACATCGTCGGTGAGCCGGGCGGCGGCTGGAAGGTCGCCCGGGCGACTCTCGGCAACGAGCGGGTGACGATCGGCGGCGGGTCGCCCGAGCGCCTGTCGGCCTTCGAACTGACCGACCTCGCGCTGCGGCACGGCGCGCTCGATGCCGAAAGCCGGCGGGCGATCGCCCGGCTCATCGTCGAGGAGCAGGCGATGCGGGTGATCAACCTGCGGCAGGCGACGCGTGCCGTCACCGGGGCGGGGCCGGGCGCGGAAGGCAACGTGACCAAGCTGCTGTCGGCCGAGCACGCCCAGCGCGTGAGCGAGCTGGCGCTGCGGCTGTGCGGCACGGCCGCCGTCACCGGGGACGAACCGGAGATCGCCGTGGAGTACCTGTTCGACCGGTGCCTGACGATCGCCGGCGGCACCTCGGAGATCACCCGCAACGTCATCGCCGAACGCATACTCGGCCTGCCCCGCGACCCACTGGTGCGCTGACCGGGCCGGGAGCGTCACATGGCGGGCCCGTCCCCGGTCACCGGGGACGGGCCCGCCATGTGACGACGTCAGTCGAGCTCGACGACGGCCTTGCCGGGAGCGATCTGGTTGCCGTCCTGGTCCTCGGTCCACACGTCGAGGTCGACCAGGCGCACGCCGTCCTCGACGCGCACCGCGGTGACCCTGCCGCGTGCGCAGACGGTCATGCCGCGTGTGTTGACGGCCCGGAACTGGCAGCGCAGCGACACGATTCGGCCGGCGCCGCCGAGCCAGTCGCGCACCAGGTTGTGCAGGTAGGCCCACTGCAGATTGCCCATCCCGAAGGCCCCCGAGTAGCCGGCGGCCCGCCCGGCCTCCTCGTCCATGTGGATCGGGACGAACTCGTCGTTCACGGCCGCGTAACGGTTCCAGTGGGCGAAATCGGTCGTGCGGGTGAACTCCGGCAGACTGTCGCCGACGGCCGGACTGAGTATGGTGGTCATGATTCCTCGACGCGGTCAGTAGCGGATGAGAGTCGTACGGCTGCGCTTGACGAGCTTGCCGTCCTGGTTCGTCCAGGTGTCCTCGGTGACGGTGAACAGCATCAGACCGAGCCGGCCGGGGCGCTCGGCGTACGACATCAGCCGGTTCTCCGAGGTGATCACGTCACCCGGCCGCATCGGCACGCCGTAGTCGGCCTCCAGGCCCCCGTTCAGCTGGAACTCCAACGGCGGCGGAGTGATACCGAGCATGCGCTCGAGGGAGCCGGGATCGTTCTCCTTCCCGCCGGACGGAGCCGCGCTCTGCAGCGCCGCCAGCCAGGCGAAGGGGTTGAAGTCCTCCGGTGCGGTGATCCCGCCGTGGCGCGGCTTCGCGGCGGTCTCCGCCTCGATGAAGCGCTCGGGCGGGGCGTCGGCGTAGTAGACGGCCAGCGCCCAGCGGCGGATGTCCGACTCGGAGACGGGGAAGGAGACGCGGCGGGACAGGGTGCGGCCGACGGCCGCCAGCATCTCGCCGGAGATGTGACTCACCGCGGCCTGCGCTGGTTTCGTGGTGTCCGTCATGACTGCACTGCTCCTGTGGGGTTACGGTGCCTGTTCGGCAGGAAGGCCTTGCTGGCGGGGTACGCCGGCCGGAGCAGGCCCAGCACGTCATCTGCCATGCGGGTCACCTCTCTTCGGTCTGTGGTGTGGACGGCATGGGGTGGCTCAGGCGAGGCGCTCGACGAAGGCGCGCAGCTGCCGCAGGCTGCGGCACTCCACCACCTCGTCGCAGTACCCGGCGTACCGATCGATCACGGAGTCGCCGCTGTCCCAGGGGGCCCGTGGCTCGGGGTTGAGCCAGAACAGGTGCCCGCAGCGGCCGGCGATCCTGCCGAGCGCGTCGGAGCGCGGTAGTCGGAGCGGGTGTCGCCCAGGACCAGGACCGTGGTGCGGGCGCGCAGCTCACCGGCGTGATCCCGGCTGAAGGTCTCGATGGAGTTGCCGTAGTCCGAGCGGCCGTCCAGCCAGACGCCGAGCCCGAGCCGGTTGATCTCGCTCGCCACCTCCAGCACGTTCGCGGACCGCTCGATCAGGTCGGTCACCTCGTCGAGGCCGTCGGCGTGCCGCGCCTGATCCGCCGTCTCGTCGACGTGGCGGGCAACGACCGGGCCTCGGTCGCCGCGTTCGCCCGGTCGAGTCAGCCACGCGCCGGCACGGCCGATCTCGCGGCGATCACCACTCGCTGCCTGGTCGTGGAGGGTGGCGCCGACCGCGGCGGCCCGGCCGAGCAGGTCGCCGCAGCGCTACCACGCTGCTCGCGGGTCGTCCTGAAGGGTTTCGACCACTTCGCGATTCCGCGTGACATCGGATGCGTCGACTCCGTACTCCGCTTCCTCGACGGGGACTGACCCCGTGGGGCGGGGTGTCACTCGCCGAACTCCTTCAGGGCGAGAGCGATGTCGCTCTCGTTCTTGAGAAGTACCGGAAGGGTGTCGGCGAGCAGTTCGGTCGTGACGTCGTCGGCGCCGAGCAGGACGAGGGTGCGCGCCCAGTCCAGGGTCTTCGCCACGGACGGCTTCTTCCGCAGTTCCAGCGAGCGCAGCGACCGCACCAGTTGGCCGACCCTGCCGGCGAGGACCGCCTCGATGCCGGAGACCTGCGCCAGCACGATGTCCCGCTCGTGCTCCGCGGTCGGATAGCCGATGTGCAGGTAGAGACAGCGGTGCTTGAGCGCCTCGGAGAGCTCACGGCTGTTGTTCGAGGTGAGGAAGACCAGGGGAGTGGTACGCGCCCGCAGTGTCCCCAGCTCGGGGGGACACCTGATACTCCGACAGCACCTCCAGCAGCAGTGCCTCGGTCTCGATGTCGAGCCGGTCGACCTCGTCGACGAGGAGCACGACCGGTTCCTCGGAGCGGATCGCTTCCAGCAGCGGACGGGTGAGCAGGAAGTGCTCGTGGAACAACTCGCTCTCCACGCGTCCCCGCCCGCGGTCCCGGCCCGCGCGATGTGCAGGAGCTGCTTGCGGTAGTCCCACTCGTGCAGCGCCTTCGCCTCGTCGAGGCCCTCGTAGCACTGCAGCGGTATCAGCCGCGGCCCGCAGGACTCGGCGGCGCTCTTGGTCGGCTGCGTCGTGCCCGTGCCGGCCGGACCCTCGACGAGGACCGGCTTGCCGAGGCGTTCGGCCAGGTGTACGACACCCGCGATGCGCGGACTCGGGGCATGACCGGTGCCCCGCAGCCGGTCCGTGACCTGCTGGGAGGAGTCGAAATGCGGCGAGTCGGGCATCTGCGACGCTCCCGTGCTGGGTGACGTGCCGACCCGTCAGCCCTGCGCCCGGCCGCACATTGCTTTTACTGTATGCATTACCGTAATGGCGTGTAGAATGCCGGTCAAGGCAGCCCCGGCGCCATGGCCGTCGGCTTCGCAGTGCATCGTCGGGAGGGCAAGGTGCCGTCATGAGATTCGAACTGACCGCCGACCAGCGCTTGTTGCAGACGGCGACAGCGGACTACCTGGAGAAGTCCGCCCCGCTCGGTGTGATCCGCGCGTTGCACGACGAGGGCCGCACGTTCGACCGGGTCACCTGGCAGCGCGGGGCGGAACTGGGGTGGACGTCGCTCGTCGTGCCGGAGGAGACGGGCGGCGGCAGCGTATCCGGCGAGGGGGTCGTCGACGCGACGCTCATCGCCGAGCAGTTCGGACGCGGGTGCGCGCCCGGACCGCTCGCCGCGGTCAACGTCGTCGCCGCCGCCCTCGCCGAAGCGGCCGGAGCGGACCGGCACGCCGGACTCCTCGGCAGGCTGCTCGACGGCTCGACGGTCGCCGCCTGGGCCTGCTGTGCGCCGGGAGGGGGCTGGGACCCCGAAGCGGGCGCGATCGAGGCACGGCCCGACGGGGACGGGTACGTCCTCGACGGCACGCACGACGGCGTCGAGCACGGCGGCGACGCGGACGCGTTCCTCGTACTCGCCCGTACCCCCGAGGGCCTGAGCCAGTTCGTCGTCGAGCGCGACGCGGACGGCGTGTCCGTCCTCCCGCTGGAGAGCCTCGACATGGTGCGCGGCTTCGCACGCGTCGACTACACCGGCGTACGCGTCCCGGCCACCGCGCTCGTGGGAGCGGCCGGCGGTGCCGCGGCCGCCGTCGAGCGACAGTTCCAGCTCGCCGTCGTGCTGCAGTGCGCCGAACTCGTCGGTGTCGTCGAGCGCGTGCTGGAGTTCACCCGGCAGTGGATGTTCGACCGCTACTCCTTCGGCCGGCCGCTCGCCTCCTATCAGGAGCTCAAACACCGGATGGCGGACATGACGCTGTGGTCGGAGTCCGGCCAGGCGACGATGGCCGCCGCCGCCCGCGCGGTGCAGGAGCGCCGGGCCGACGCCGGTGAGCTGGTCAGCGTCGCGAAGTCCTACCTCGGCCAGCGGGCCACCGACATCATCCAGGACTGCGTCCAGTTGCACGGCGGCCTGGGAGTCACCTGGGAGCACGACATCCACATCTACCTGCGCCGGGCGACGGTGAACCGGCTCATGTGGGGCACGCCGTCCGCGCACCGCCGCCGTATCGCCGATCTGCTGAACGTCTGAGGAGATTCGAGATGACCGCGACGACGACGGCCGTGTCCGACGCCACCGGCATGGAGAGCGTCGACAGCTTCCGCCTGCGGGCCCGCGAGTGGATCCCGGCGAACCTGCGGCGCCTGGCCGACCTGCCCGCCGACGAACGTGCGCAAAGGAACGTGTCGAGCGACCAGAGCGCCTGGCAGCGGGCCCGTGTCCTGCAACGCACGCTGTACGAGGGTGGCTTCGCCGGAATCTGCTACCCCGAGGAGTACGGCGGTCTCGGCCTCACCCCCGCGCACCAGCGCGCCTTCAACGAGGAGGTCACCGACTACGAGATGCCGATGCTGCTGAATGTGCCGACGTTCACCATCTGCGGCCCGACCATCCTCGACATGGGCAGCGAGGAGCAGAGGCGTGAGCACCTGGCCGCCGCGATCCGCGGTGACGAGGTGCTCGTGCAGTTCCTGTCCGAACCGGGCGGCGGCTCCGACCTCGCCGGAGGGACGACCCGCGCCGAGCGCGACGGCGACGTGTTCGTCCTCAACGGCTCGAAGATCTGGAGCTCGGGCGCCTACGCCGCCGACTACGCGCTGTGCTTGGCCCGCACCGACTGGGACGCGCCCAAGCACCGGGGACTGACGATGTTCCTGATGAAGGTGCATCAGCCTGGTGTGCACATCGAACGCATCAAGCAGGTCAACGGCGGCGACGAGTTCTGCCAGGAGTTCTTCGACGACGTCGTCGTCCCGGCCTCCGCGGTGGTCGGCGAGGTGGGCGGCGGCTGGGCGGTCGCCTCGCGCCAGCTGTTCCACGAGCGCAACGCCGTCGGCGGCGGCTCACCGTACTTCAGCGGCGCGCGGGCCGAAGGGCGGCGCGGCACGGAGACCGATCCGCTCATCGACCTGGTCCGCCGAACCGGCCGGGCGGACGACCCCTACGCGCGGGAGCTGATCGCCGAGGCGCACGCCCTCGGCGTCATCCACGGGCATCTCGTCGACCGGGTCACCGCGGGCATGCGCACGCAGAAGATGCCTCCCGCCGCCGGCTCGCTCATCCGCCTCTTCCACGGCGAGAGCGCCACCCGCCAGGCAGAGATCGCACTCGAACTCGCCGGCCCGGCCGCCGCGATGTCCGCCCCCGACGGGCCCGACACCCGCGAGGTGGGCGTGTCCTTCCTGTTCCGCCAGGCCGAGCAGCTCGGCGGCGGCAGCACCGAGATGGCACGCAACATCATCAGCGAACGGATCCTCGGAATGCCCCGCGAGTACGCCGCCGACCGCGACGTCCCCTTCAACCAGGTCCGGCACGGGCGCTGAAGGCCGAACAACGCACCTGAGGTCCTCGGGAAGGACATAACGGAACATGACCACAGCAGAACCCTCCCTCGCCACCACCCTGTCGGCCGCGGACGTGGTCCGGCGCATCGTGCGGGCCCTGCCCTGCGAGGAGGAACGACATGGGTGAGGCGGGTGACGCCGCTCTGCTGCTGGTACGGCTCACTGTGGGCGCGGTGATGGCCGTACACGGCTGGAACCACTGGCGCGGCGGAGGCGGGATCGAGGGCACCGCGCGCTGGTTCGGCGGACTCGGGCTGCGCCGACCACGCCTGCAGGCGCACCTGAGCGTGCTCACCGAGATCGGCGCGGGCGTCCTGCTGGCCGCCGGGCTGTTCACCTCGCTCGCCGGCGCCGCCGTCATCTCGGTGATGCTGGTCGCGGGTCTGCTCGCGCACCGCCGCAACGGCTTCTTCGTCTTCAAGGACGGCTACGAGTACGTCCTGGTCCTCGCCGTGCTGTCGCTGGCACTCGCGGCCTGGGGGCCCGGCGAGTACGCGGTGGACACGGCCGCCGGCATCGAGCTGACCGGCTGGCCGGGCACCGGCGTCGCGCTCGGCGCCGCGGTCCTCGGGACGGGGACCCTGCTCGCGCTCTTCTATCGCCCGCAGGCGCCGAGCGCGTCCTGAACCGCCATGTGAGGAGAAACACGAGTGAGTCTGAGGATCGTTGTCACGGTGAAGTACGTGCCCGACGCCACGGCGACCGGCCCTTCGCCGATGACCTGACCGTCGACCGGGACGGCGTGGAGGGTCTGCTCTCCGAGCTGGACGAGTACGCGGTCGAGCAGGCGCTGCGGATCGCCGAAGGCCGGCGGCAGGAAGCAGCAGACGCCGAGGTCACCGTCCTGACCGTCGGCCCCGAGGACGCCAAGGACGCGTTGCGCAAGGCGCTGTCGATGGGCGCGGACAGGGCCGTCCACGTCGAGGACGACGGCCTGCACGGCACGGATGCGATCGGTACCTCGCTGGTGCTGGCGAAGGCGATCGAGAAGGCCGGCTTCGACCTGGTCGTCTCGGGCATGGCTTCCACCGACGGCACGATGGGTGTGGTGCCCGCGCTGCTGGCCGAGCGCCTGGGCGTCCCGCAGGTCACCCTGCTGTCCGAGGTCTTGGTCGCGGCCCAGGGCTGATGCGTTCTCAGCGGGCGAGATGAGCTGATCGCCTGCGTACGCGCCGCTGCGTGCGGTTCGCCCGGTTCGGTAACGAGAGACGCGACCCCTGATGATCAAGGGTGTCGAAGCCTTTGATCACGAACAGGGGTCGCGTTCGCGTGCCATCCTCCCTGATCGGTGTCCTGCAGCGCCACTGCGAGGACATCGACTCCGCCTGCCCGGGTCCGCAGCAGTTCACCTCTCTGGCCGAGGTTCTGGGGCGGATACCCGATCCCCGCCGGGTCCGGGGCCGCCGCCGGGTGCTCCTCGGACAAGGTGAACGATGTCAGTGAACTGTCCACGGCTCAGTCCGTCTCAACCGTGCTGAGGATCGCCGCACGCCACTCCTCTGGAGTCAGCGGCCCAATGGTGGGTTCGCGTCCCGCCGCGTCGGACTGTACGTCGCTCACATCGCAGGCGGTGTTCACACGCTTCATCGCGGACTCCCTTCGTAGCTGTAGAAGCCTCGTCCCGCCTTACGTCCGAGGAGGCCGGCGTCCACCATCCGCTGAAGCAGCGGCGGCGCCGCGTAAAGCGGCTCCTTGAACTCGTCGTAGAGCGAGTCGGCCACGGCCTTCGTCGTGTCCAACCCAATGAGGTCCGCGAGCGCCAGCGGGCCCTGTGGGTGCGCCGCCCCGAGGACGAGTCCTCGGTCGATGTCCTCGGGGCGGCGCGAAGCCCGACTCGCACATCCGGATGGCGGAGAGGATGAAGGGGGTCAACAGCGCGTTCACGACGAAGCCTGCGCGGTCCTGACAGTCGATCGCTTGCTTGCCGAGCTGGTCCTCGACGAAGGCTCGGGATCGCCGCACGGTGTCGGGCGCGGTGAGCAGTGAGGGGACGAGTTCGACGAGCGGCAGCACTGGGACCGGATTGAAGAAGTGGATGCCGACTACGTGCTCAGGCCGCTGAGTCGCGACGCCCAGTTTCATGATCGGTATCGACGATGTGTTCGACGCGAGGATTGCGTCAGGCGTCGAGACGATCCTGTCCGGCTTACCGAAAAGGACGGTCTCGGCCCGTTCGTCCTCTGTGATGGCCTCGACAACGAGATCACGATCCTCCAGGGCGCCGAGATCCGTGGCCACGGCAGATCCGATCCAGCACCTGGTGCGCCGTCTCGCCCTGGCCCAGCTTGCCCTTCGCCTCGGCACGTTGAAGCGAGGTATCGATGCGAGACCGCGCGGACGTCGCCGCTTGCGTGGTGGACTCGACGAGAATCACGTCGAGTCCGGCGCGAGCGCCCACCTCGGCGATGCCCGCGCCCATCAGGCCCCCTCCGACGACGCCGATCCGGCGCATTAGACGGCGCTCCGGCGAGAGCGGGCAGCAGCGAGACGTCGCTCAACCCTGACCTCGGCGGCATGGAGCGTGGTGGACCCGGCTGCGCCGGCGTCCTCCAGGATGTCGAGCACCGTTGCTCGGACTCCGAGCACGCGCTCCCGCGCCGAAGCAGGAATCTCCCCACGCAGCTCAGCCACCGCCTGGATCAGTCCACCCACGTTCGCGACGAAGTCAGGGACCCAGGTCACTCCGGCCCGGAGAAGGACCTCCGCCACGTCAGACGAGGCCAACTGGCTGTTCGCGCCTCCGCAGACGATCTCGGCCTCGATTCGCCTGGCGAGGTCGTGGTCGAGGGTGCCGCCCAGTCCGCAGGGTGCGTACACGTCCGTCCGCAGCTCACGGACGGACTCGACGATCGGCAGATCGGGAACAGCCGATGTCGCCTTGGCGCGGGCCAACTCGGACGGGTCCGCTGCCGTCACCTTGGCGCCCGCCTCGTGCAGCATCACGGCCAGCTGGAAGCCGACCTTTCCCAGCCCCTCGACGCCGACGTGTCGGCCACGGAGCTCGGGCGAACCCCACCGGTGCTCAGCCGCGGCGAGAATGCCCTGGAAGACCCCGAGCGCTGTGTTGCTGCCGCTGTCACCGGATCCACCGCGGCCGGTGTTGCGGAAGGCGACGTGGCGGGTGGCGCGGCCGATGATGTCCATGTCGTCGGAGTCGGTGCCGACGTCGCCCGCGGTGGAGTAGCTGCCTCCGAGGCGGTCGACGAACCTGCCGAACGCCTCGAGCAACTTCGGGGTCTTGTCGCGACTGGGGTCGCCGATTATGACGGCCTTGGCCCCGCCCGTGTCGAGCCCGGCAGCGGCCGCCTTGTAGGTCATCCCACGCGATAGCCGGAGGACGTCGGCCAGCGCACTCGCTTCGTCGTCGTACGGCAGGAAGCGACAGCCCCCGACCGCAGGCCCCAACGCGAGCGAGTGGATGGCGATGATCGCCCTCAGCCCCGACTCCGGGTCGTTGCAGTAGATGACCTGCTCGTGAGGGCTGTCGGCATCGCTCATGGCCTCGAGCACGGACGAGTTCGCATCGTGGCTGGTGAGATCTCGCGCGGTCACGAGGCCAGCCCCTGCCGCTCGGCTCGGAGTGCGCGGAGCTCGAACTCGTAGGCCTCGGCGTTCTTGACCTTGACGTCCTCATAACCCCGCACCGTGTCCGGCAGGGCCGCGATCCGGGTCGAGATCTCGTAGGTGGTCGGCGAGAGCGACGTGGTCAACTCCTGCACCACTGCCGCGTATTCGCTCACCAGCCTCCTCTCAAGTCGTCGTACAGCGGTGTGACCGAAAGGGTCGAACCAGTGGCCCCGGACGAACTTGAGTGTCGCGAGCAGCCGCATCACTGGGTGGAACCAGGGACCGAGCTGGATCTTCTTGCCCAAGCCGAGGGCGCGCAGGGTCGGAGGGTGCAGGTTGAACCGGAGTTTCCCAGGCCCAGCCTCGGCATGAACGGCGGCCAGCGCGTCCGGCGCCGTCAGGAGCCGCGCGACTTCGTACTCGTCCTTGTAGGCGGCGAGCTTGTAGAAGTTGCGCGCGACCTGCTCGCTGAAGGCCGTGGCGACTCCCACCGCCCGTTCGGCGCTCCACGCCCGCGCGACGACGCCGACGTACGAGCGGGCTAGGGCAGTGCCCTGGTAGGACTCGAGCCGGGTCGCCCGGTCTGTGGTGATCCGAAGGGTCTCGCCCTCGATCCCCGACGCCTCGAGAGCTTCCTGGGTCCGGGACGAGGGGTCTTTCTTCGCGGTCTCCGCACGAGTCGGCAGCGACCCAGGATCAGCGACGATCGCACGTCCCCACCGGAACGCGGCGATGTTGGTGTCCACAGCCACGCCATTGAGGGTGATGGCGGCCTCGATGGCCTGGGCCGGGATCGGCAGGCTGCCTGCCTGGTACGCGGCCCCGACCAGCAACAGGTTCGCTGTCTGGATCGAACCGAAGAGCCCCTCGGCCAGGGCCAGCGCGTCGAAGTCGACGACCCGCTTCGAGCCGCCGCGGAGGCGTTCGAGCAGCAGATCGGTGTCTGGGTAGGTGATGGACGCGTCGGCGACCATGTCACCTGTAGGCGTCGCACTGGTGGAGGCGATCACCATGGTCTTCTCGGTTCCGGTGCGCGCTGCGTTCTTCGCGTCGGCCGCCACGAGCAGGTCGAAGGCCAGATAGAGGTCGGCCGCCTGCTCGCTGACGCGGTTCGCGGGGGCGTCGGCGTCCACCACCAGACGGAGGTGCGACACGACCGGTCCGGCCTTCTGGCTCAAGCCGGTCTGGTCCAAGCCCCTGACCTCGTAGCCCGCGCTCATCGCCGCTGTGGCGATCACCTGGCTGACGGTAACGATCCCGGTCCCACCGATCCCAGCCATGAAAACGTTCGAGTCAGTCAACTCGACGTCCAGGTCCGGCACCTTCGGCGCCGTAGGAACTGTCCGCTTCGATCGCCTCTTGGTGGGGGTCGGCGCATCCGTCACGGTGACGAAGCTCGGACAGTCTCCGCGCAGGCAGCTGTAGTCGGAGTTGCAGCTGGTCTGTTCAATGCTGGTCTTGCGGCCGAGCTCGGTCTCGACGGGCTGCACGGAGAGACAGTTGCTCTTGACCCCGCAGTCCCCGCACCCCTCACAGACCTCAGGGTTGATCACGACGCGGGTCGGACGCGGCTCGAGTTTGCCTCGCTTTCGCATCCGGCGGGCGTTTGCGGCGCACTGCTGGTCGTAGACCAGGACCGTTACGCCCTCGACGTCCCGGAGGAGGCGCTGCGCCTCGTCGAGTCGCTCACGCGGCCACACGACCGAGCCGCGAGGCATGCGGATCCTCCGGTAGCGCTCCGGCTCGTCGGCACACACGACAATTCGGGTTACCCCTTCGGCGAGGAGTTTCCGGGAGAGCGCCGGCACTGGTAGTGCTGCCTGCGGGTCCTGGGCGCCGGTCATGGCGACGGCTGAGTTGTACAGAACCTTGTACGTGATGTTGACGCCGGCGGCGATGGCCGCCTGTACAGCGAGCTGGCCCGAGTGGAAGAAGGTACCGTCCCCGACATTCTGGAAGATGTGACGGTGCGAGCTCCATGCCGCTTGACCGATCCACTGGGCGCCCTCGCCACCCATCTGGGTCCATCCCGTGATTGCCGAGTCCTGTCGTGAGGACACCGACGCGAGGGTGTGGCAGCCGATTCCGCCTCCTGCCACGGAGCCGTCAGGGACCACGGTCGAGGTGTTGTGCGGACAGCCCGAGCAGAAATAGGGAGTGCGCTGCACGCTGAGAAGGTCGAGGGTGACACGACGCGCCGGCCTCGAGGTGAACTGGACCCTGTCGCCGACGAAGCGACGCACAGGTCCGTACAGCCGCTCGGCGACGAGCTCTCCGTCGGCAGGAACCAGCACAGCTCCCGACTCGTCCCGCTTCCCGACAATCGCCGGGCGGTCAGGGTGCGCGTACAGGAGATCCTTGATCTGCCGCTCGATCACCGGACTCTTTTCCTCGACCACCAGGATCTTCTCGAGGCCGTCGGCGAATGCCGCGACCCGCTCTCGGGCGAGTGGGTACGGTGCGGCAACGTCCATCAGGCGGATTCCCCCGCGGGACAGCGCCTCATGGTCGACACCAAGGTCACGGAAGGCCTGCACGGCGGCGTCGATTGCCGTCCCACTGCCCATGATGCCGAGGACTGCGGGGGCGGTTGCGGGCCGCACGGTGTCCAGGTCGTTGGCCGCCAGGAACGACTCGGCCGCAGCCCAACGTGGCCCGACGAGGTCCGATTCAACCCGAAGACTCTCGGATGGGGTGCGCACCGGTCGCTGGGCGTAAGTCCAAGGACGTCCCTCCCATTCGACAAGCGGTCGCTCGAACTCCAGTGACTGGAAGTCCCGTGCAACGGTCCACATGCCATCTGCGACGTCGCTCAACACCTTGACTCCGACCCAGCATCCTGAGAACCGTGACAGCTCGACAGCCGCGAGCGTGTGCAGGATGACCTCCTCGGCGTTGCGGGGGGTGAAGAACGGCATGTTCAACGCCGCCAGGGTCGCGTCGCTGGCGTACGGGAGCGTGGAAGACTTCGACGACGGGTCGTCACCCACGAAGGCCACCACCCCGCCGCCGGGGTCAGTTCCGTACATATTGGCGTGACGGATGGCGTCAGAGGCGCGGTCAAGGCCTGGCCCCTTCCCGTACCAGACACCCACGACCCCATCGACCGTCCTCTTGTCGTCGGGGAGCGGCAGCTGCGTACCCCAGACCGACGTCGCCGCCAGTTCCTCGTTGACCCCGGGGGTGAGGTGGATGCGGTGGTTCTCACGCAGGCGCGGGATGGACTCGAGCAGACTGTCGAGGCCGCCTAGCGGGGAGCCCTGGTACCCGGAGACGAAGACTGCGACATCTCGACCGCGAGCCGCGTCGCGCGCGCGGAGCTCGATCAGGGCTCGCGCGATCGCCTGCACGCCGGTCAGTAGTGAGCGTCCGCCCCCGACCTCGTAGCGGTCTTCGAGTCGGTACGCCGCCGGGTCCGGCGCGGCGCGATCGTGCATGGCGACCGTCATGTCAGTTCCTGACTGCTCAGGCTCCGGCGCTGCCCGACAAGCAGCGCGGGAGACAGCGGCAAACCTGCCGCACTTCGGGATCTCACCCATATTGTCGAGAACGCCACTCGGCGGAAGCTACGGCAGAACCCACGAAGCCCGTATTGTTTCGGCATGCAGGTTGGTGAGATTCCCCATTTTGACTCCGGTTCCCGGGCGGAGGTGCAGGCGCTGTGCTCCCGAGTGCGGGACGACCTGGACGCGGTGGTCTCCAAGGCGGTTAGACGGATCCGACACGAGCTGCCCGAATACCTTGTTGTCGCGGAAAACGAGCACTGGGAGGCTGTTCACGAGCAGCTCCGCCGTCGCCTCGAGGCGGTGCGGTACGACCGACCACCTGAAACTGCGGACCTTGAGTCCGCCGCACGGCTAGCGAGGGCTCGCGCGCGGCAGCACGTACAGATCTCAAGCCTGATCGACGCCTATCACATCGGTGACAGCGAGGTCTGGAATGCTCTCGTGCGCGCTTCCGACGAAGCGAGCGCCCCCGAGCTGCCACGGCTCGCCAGCCGGATGATGGATTCGCTGCACGTGCTCTCGTCAGCACTCACAGCGGCCCACTCCGAGGTGACGCAGAGCCTCCAAGGGCACAGAATCACCCTGATCCACCGCCTCGTCGAGAGGCTCACCAATGGTGTGGTCGACGACGAAGTCCGCGCCATCGCGGAGACGCTGCGCATGCCGGCCACCGCGAGCTGGCAGGTGCTCGTGTGGGCGCCGCCACGATCTAACGCCGAGGTGTCCTTCGAGCTGCAACGCAGCATCACCGGACTCGGTGCCCAGATCATCTGTGCCGCGCGAGGAGCTCACCTCGTCGTACTCGCCGACGAATCATCGTCGACCGCTGTTCGCGCCTACGCGGAAAGTCATCGGGAGGGCCGGTGGGGCATCGGGATGCTCCGCCAGGGACTGGACGGCGCCGCCGCGAGTCTTGAAGACGCACGGCTGGCGTTGGACGCTGCCACCGCGCCGCGGCGGGTCAGTGACTTCTCGGACAACTGGGTTCTCGCGTGTGTCGCGGCGCACCGCGACCGCCTCGTGCCCCTCGTGGCCGACCTCGTCGCGGTCGCTCGCGAGCACCCCCACCTCGCCGATGCCGTCATCGCTCACTGGGAGAACTCGCTCTCTTTGGCGGCCACGGCGAAGGCGCTCAACATGCACGCGAACACGCTCACTTACCGCTTGGGCCGGTGGCGGGACCTGACGGGACTCGACCCCCGATCGGCACCGACACTTCTCCAGTCGTGGATCGCTGCTCAGGAGGCCCGCCGACCATAAGGTCAGCCACGGCTACGGCGCGAGTGCCGAACCAGTTCGTCGCGTCGGTATGCGGGCGCGCCCAATCCCGAAAAATCTCGTGGGTCGACTCTCCTGCGTTGAGCCCGCGAAGGACGCGCGCTCGGTGTATCGCCTGATGCGAGCAGCAGCGAGCGTGTGCTCAGCCGCTGCGGCCTCGCTGATGACGAGGGCCCGTTCGGTCAGGCCGGGAGAAAACTGTGCGCCCACGAGGGAGTTCTGGGGTGGCGACAGCCCTTCCCGATAGTTGTACCGTAAGACTTACGGCATACTCGTTGGGAGACCTGGAGGAGGAGCAGACGATTCCTGAGGACGCCAAACTGCGATGCGTCCGGCGCTCGTCGCAGCGCCGGCCAGGGACGATCGAGCTCGATCCTCCCCGTCCGTGCACGTGTGAAGTACCTGAGACCCCAGTGGTGCAGGGCACCCGTACGAAGGAGCACAGGCAGTGGTGGATGACAGCTCATTGTCGGACGTCGAGGTTTCGGAGTCCGAAAGAATCATTAATGTGACGTTCTGTCGTGACGCCAAGCTGAACGCCATCACGCCGGCGATGTTCGATGCGCTCGACGCTGCCGTCATTCAGCTCGAACAGCGCGCAGACCTCAGAGTCCTGGTCATCCGCGGCCGCGGCCGGTACTTCACCGCCGGTATCGACATCTTGACGGTCGGCGCGACGGTGGATCCAGGCGGCGACGCCTCGCGGAGCGGATACGACTTTCGGCGCAGGTACCGGGCAGACGCTCGGCACGACCTGTTCGACCGGCTGGAGATGGTCGAGAAGCCGGTGATCCTGGCTGCCAACGGGCCCTGCATGGGCATCGGCGTCGAAATGGCGGTGTCGTGTGACTTCCGGCTGGCGTCGGAGGCAGCCAGTTTCCGTCTGCCGGAAGTAGCAAAGCTGGCGATGATTCCAGGCTCCGGCGGGATAAGCCGGCTGACGCGGTTGCTCGGAACCCACTGGGCCAAGTGGCTGGTCATGACGGACGCCTTGGTGGATGCCTCCGCTGCGACGGACATCGGACTGGTGCATGCCGTGTACCCGTCCGAGACCTTCGACCGCGATGTTGACGAGTTCGCACGCAAGCTGGCTGCGTTGCCGGCCGAGGCGCTCGGTCTGGCCAAGCTTGCGATCGACGCGGCGTCCGAGGTGGATCGGCGAACGGCCCGGGACATCGATCGTCTCGCGCAGACGATGCTGATCCAGTCCGAGTCCTTGCGGCCGTGAAGTTTCCCCGCGACCCTGGACACCCTTCTTCTACGCTGCGAGCGTCTGGTCGTTCCGGAACCGCTGACGTGTCTCGTGGGGTGTGAGGTACCCGAAGACAGCGTGTATGCGTAGGCGGCGCCGGTTGTAGAAGGGCTCGATGAACGCGAACACCTCGGCACGGGCGGTCGCTCGGTCGGGCCAGATCTGCGTGCGATCTCTTCCTTGAGTACGGCCCAGAAGCTCTCCGCTGCGGCGTTATCGAAACAGGAACCTGTTTGTCCGGTGCTCTGGCGAAGCCCCAACGCGCGTATTTCCATGCGGAATTGAGCCGAGGTGTACTCACCAGGTTCAACCAGTCGTAGCAACACTCCTGATTAGAGAGGTGTGTTGTGGGACGACCAGCGGGTTGGATGACGGAGCTGACGGGTCGGTCGCCGATGAAGTCGCCGGGGCGGCCCTCGACTCGGCGCGGTGGTGGTCGGCTATCGCGTAGCCGATGACCTCGCGGGTGGCCAGGTCCAGCCAGCCCTCCTGGGTGGGCAGGTACGTGATGTCCCCGCCCAGGAGGGTGCCGGGCCGGGCGGCGGTGAAGTCACGGCCGATCAGATCCGGCCGTGCCTGCTTGTCGGGACGGGTCAGCGAACGGCGTCTTCTACGCGTGACGCCGACGATGCCGCGTTCGCGCACGACCCGCTCCACCCGCTTGCGGTTGACCGTCCGGCCCAGTCGCCGCAGCTCGGCGTGCACGCGCGGAACACCGTAGGCACCCTTCGAGGCCACGCGGGGGCGCCGCGAGGAGCGGCCGTTCCCGGAGTGGGCCAACCTCGTTCCCGGCATGATATGGATCTACGACTTCATGCACTTCGGGGCGAGCAAACGCTGCGCGGTCGCAGTTATCAGCGTGGTGTCCAGCAAGTGGCTCGCGACCGTGGTCTCCGCGCAGGAGTCCTCCACACAGGCCGAGGTCGTTCACCCCGCGCCCTCGTCGCCGAGGGCAAGGAGCACCTGCTCGACGAGGCGCTGCTTGACGAACTCGCGCACGGCGTCGTGTCGGACAACGACGAACGGGTACCGGTGATACTCGCGGTCTCGGACAACGGCCCGCAGATCGCCTCCACAGCCACCGCCCTGTTCATGGCCGGCGCCCGCATCGCCCAGCACTTCGGACGCCCCGGCACCCCGAACGACCAGTGGTTGGGTATTGAGAACCCCAACTGGTGCTTTTTCTCAGACGCACCTTGGTCGCGTGATCCGGGTCGTCGCCGGGTGAGGCGTGGAGGGCGCGATGGTCCGCCGGACCTCGCTGTCCGGATGCTCACTCGGGATTCCTTGGTTCTCGCCGCTTTCGCTGCTGGTGGTCAGGCCGCCCCAGACCGGCAGCTGGCTCACGACCTGCTGCAGGTGGCAACCGGATCGCTCAAGCCTCGGGCAAGTGACATCCTTGTGACACGTCCAGGGTGTGAGTGTGGAGTCGCAAGGACATTCTCCGGAGAAAGGGCCATGTGATGCCCGACACTAGCCTTCAACACCCGGGCCAGCCCGACATGCTCAGCCACCAGGCGTACGTGACCCACGACGTCGAGGCGACGGTGGAGTTCTACGAGAAGATCATGGGAATGCCGTTGGTCGACAGCGTGATCGGCGACAAGGTGCCCAGCACCGGCGATGACTTCCCCTACTTCCACATCTTCTTCCGCCAAGGCGACGGCTCGACGATCGCCTTCTTCGAGGCGCCGGGCTTGCCCAAGGCCAACCCCAAGGGCCACCCCGCGTACGACATCTTCGACCATCTGGCGCTGCAGGTCGACAGCAAGGAGCGCGTCGAAGCCTGGAAGGAGTGGCTGAACGCCAACGGCATCTCCACGGTCGGACCGATCGACCACGGGATCGTCTACAGCGTCTACTTCCGTGACCCGGTCAACGACCTGCGCCTGGAGATCACCACGCCCCTCGACCCCAAGTGGAACGACAACGCTGCCGTGGCCCAGCGGGAGCTGAAGGCCTGGATCGAGGTCAAGCACAAGGCGGCGGAGCGGAACGAGGACGTCGCCGAGGCGGTGATGAAGTTCATTCAGGTCTACCGGAACGAATCGCACGGCAACACCCCGGCCTGAGATCCGCCGAATGAGCTTCTTCGGCTTGGCCTCCGATCAGGTGACGGTCCACGAAGCGCAACGAGCGAGGCCCCCGGGCTGTTGATCGAGATGTCTGACGTCTCAACCACGCTGCTCGGGGGCCTCGTTGGTCAATCCTGCCGCACTCGACCTGCCCCATGCCCTTGTGGAGTGGGTGACGATGCTCATCGTCACCCGTGAGGGTGACCGGCGCTGCAAGCTCCGCCCGTCCCAGCGCGCGATGGTGGCACTGGTGTACCTGCGCGCACACCACCCTGGCGAAGATCCCTGCCGGGTTCGGGATCAGCGAGTCCACCGCCCACGCCTACACCAGCACGATCGTCCACCTGCTCGCCGAACGCGCGCCGGGTCTGCTGAAGGTCATGCGCGAGGCCGATGCGGACTTCGTCCTGCTGGACGGCACGCTCGCCGAGTGCGACCGAGCCGGCGACGGACGGGCCGACTACTCCCACTGTGAGGATGGCGGTGTGTCGTTCCGGCCACGGCTTGACTCGTACTCTCACTGGCCGCTTGTGCCTTGTGTTTGATCTGTCAGCCCGGCCGGAGTGACACGCACCGGCACCGGGCCGGGCGGAGCGTGTCCCGATAGGGGCCATGGCCTCGAAGGCACCGTCACAGTTCTGACCGCTCCACCGACCGGCGCTGACTTTCGGTAAGTCGTCGAACAGGAGCACGGTGGCCACCCTCGGCAAGTCTGCTGCCTTTCCTGCTGTTCATGCTGTCGAGGCCGCGGCCGAGCCGCGCGTGTGGTGGTGCTCGGCGTCGACACCCACAAAGACGTACACGTCGCGGCCGGCCTTGACCACCTTCGCAGGCTGCTGAGCAGCGGGGAGTTCCCGGCCACCGGGCCGGCTACCGCCAGCTCCTCGACTGGGCACGCCAGTGCGGGACGGTGCTGCGGGCCGGGGTGGAGTGCACTGGCTCCCACGGTGCGGGCCTGGCCCGCTACCTCGCGGCCCAGCAGGTTGCGGTGGTGGAGGTGAACCAGCCCGACCGATCCACCCGGCGCCGCCGCGGCAAGACCGACGCCGTCGATGCCGAGGCTGCCGCCCGGGCCGCGCTGTCCGGCATCGCACGGGCGCTACCGAAGAGCGGCGACGGGCAAGTGGAAGCCTTGCGGATGCTCCGGCTGGCGAAGAACTCCGCGGTCAAAGCCCGCACTCAAGCGCTCAACCAGCTCAAGTCCGTGCTGGTCAACGCTCTGTCCGCCCTGCGCGAGGAGCTGGAGCCGCTCTCGAATTCGCGGCTGCTCCGCCGGTGCGCAGAACTGGCCGACACCCGCGAGGGCAACCCGGCAGCCGACACGGCGGTCTTCACGCTGCGGCTGCTGGCACAGTGCGTCGTGCAGCTTCGACACGAAGCCACCGAGCTCGAAAGGCGGATGACCATAGCGATCAGGGCTACCGCGCCCAGCCTGTTGGAGCAGCTCGGGATGGGACCCGACAGCGCGGCGGCCCTGCTGATCACTGCAGGCGACAATCCGGAACGGCTGGGCAGCGAGGCATCCTTCGCCGCCCTGTGCGGTGTCAGTCCCGTCGAGAAGTCCTCAGGGAAAAGCACAACGCCGTCGGCTCAATCGCGGCGGAGACAGGCAGGCCAACGCCGCACTGCACCGCATCGTGGTCACGCGCATGAGACAAGACGAGCGTACCCGCCTCTACCTTGAGCGACGCACCGCCGAAGGCAAGGGAAAACGTGAGGTCATGCGCTGCCTCAAACGCTACGTAGCCCGCGAGGTATACAACTGATCCGTGCCGACATGATCACGCGCCACCAGCGGTCTGATCCTTCAGCGACTCTGATGGCCGCAGCTTGACGAACATAGGGGGCATCAAGCACCGCCAGCACGGGGTGAACGTGCAGGTGGTCACCGATCCGGACGGCCAATTGTTGTGGCTCTCGCCCGCGTTGCCGGGCCGGGCTCACGACCTGACCGCTGCCCGTACCCACCGCATCATCCGCATCTGCGAGCGCCAAGGCGTCCCCATCCTGGCCGACCTCGCCTACCAGGGTGCCGGCCCTGGCTGACCACAGGCATCAAGCGCAAACCCTGCAGGAACTCACCCTCACCGAGAAGACCCTCAACCGCGCGCTGTCCGCAGCACGGGCACCGGTCGAACGCGGCATCGCACGATTGAAGTCCTGGCGGATCTTCCGAAGATCCCGATGCAGCCCCAACCGGATGACGTCAATCGCCAAGGCCATCCTCACTCTGGAGCGGCAACGCTGAAGAAGCCCAATGAAGAGGGGCCACCGCGGGCCCCTCTTCTGCTTGCCTCAGCCGTGCGGCCCGTCAGGCCGGCAGGCTCCCCTTCAGCCGGTGCTTCTGGATCTTGCCGACGGGCGTGCGCGGCAGTTCGCGGACCAGTTTGACGCTGTCGGGGACCTTGAACTTCGCGAGCCGCTCGCGGCAGAAGTCGAGGATCTCGTCCGGGGTCGCCTCTGCGCCCTTGCAGAGCACGACGAACGCGACCAGCGCCTCGTCGCGCATCTCGTCGGGAACGCCGACAGCGGCGGACTCGAAGACGGCGGGGTGCTGACCGATCACCGCCTCGACCTCGCTGCAGGCGACGTTCTCGCCGGCCCGCTTGATCATGTCCTTCGCCCGGTCCACGAAGATGACGAACCCGTCGGAGTCCGTGGCGGCCACGTCTCCGGTGTGCAGCCATCCGTCGACGAGCGTCGACGCGGTGGCCTCCGGGTTGGCGAGGTAGCCGGTCATCACGTCGAATCCGGGATTGGCGCCGACGAGCAACTGCCCGGGAGTGCCGAGCGGGACGTCGTTGCCCTGGTCGTCCACGAGACGAATGCGTGCGCCGGCGACTGGCCTGCCCATCGCCTGGGAGTTCCGCGTGCCGAGCAGCGGGTTCATCAAGGGCGGGAAGACCGTCTCGGTCATGCCGTAGAGCTGAAGCAGATCGACCCCGAACCGCTTCTGGAACTCCGTGACCTGGGCCGCGGAGACGTTCTGCGCGAAGATCACGACGCGCAGCTGGTGCATGTGGTCGGCATTGGAGACCGACTGAGCGAGCAGCATCCGGATCGGAGCGGCGAAAAGGCTGGCGACCGTCGCTCCGGTGGCCAGCGCCTGCTCCGACCATCGGCTGGCACTGAACCGGGGGGTGAGCGCCACAGAGGCTCCGGAGACGAAGGCCGACATGGTCGAGTAGTACTGCGCGTTGCCGTGGAAGAGGGGCAGGACGATGAGGTTGCGGTCGTAACGACGCAGCCGCAAGTGACCGGCGACGACGTCTCCGGCGTTCAGGTACGCCGCGTGGGTCACCATGACACCCTTTGGGCGGCTGGTAGTGCCGGAGGTGTACATGATGGCCGCGAGCGTGCCGCCGTCGGTGCGACGGAGGTCGACTGAGTCCCAGTCGGCGAAGGTGTCGCTGACGTGCCACGCGTGCTCGACGTCGATGATCGTCCGGGCGCCGGCGGCGCGGGTTGTGTCGGCCAAGTCGGCCTGGGTCACGACGACTTCGCATCCCGCGTGGTCGACCACGTAGCGCAGTTCGTCGGCGGTGAGCAGTGGATTGGTGGGCACGATGGCTGCGCCAAGGAGCGCGGCGCCGAACCACACGTCGTAGAATTCGGGACAATTCGTCAGGTGGACGCCTACCTTGTCGCCGGCCCGCACGCCGTGCGAGGACAGCAGCTCGGCGGAGGAAAGCGCCCGCGCGGCCATCTGCCCCCACGTGGTGGTCTCGACCAGCCCGGGACCTCGCTCGTAAGCGAGGAAGGGCGCGTTGGGCTGCAGGTGGGCGAATTCCTTGAGCACCGAGCCGAGTGTCCGGTGACCGTGAGCCATTGTCATAAGGGGAACCGTAGGCCGATGTGCCTGTCGAATGGATGCCACTTCGGGACCGCTCTCTCGGACACCCAATCGACATCTATTCGCACCTAGGCTGAGGACGTCCCGCCTGGGAGCGGCATGAATTTGGAGGAGCAGGTGGAGTCTGCACTGGCAGGTATCCGCGTCGTCGACATGAGCGCCACGGTGATGGGGCCGATGGCGAGCCAGCTACTCGGCGACCACGGTGCTGACGTCATCAAGGTCGAGTCACCGGCTGGTGACACGACACGGAGTATTCCGCCGATGCAGAACCCCGAGATGGGCTGCACATTCCTGCAGCTCAACCGGAACAAGCGCAGTGTCGTGCTCGACCTCAAGATCGAGCGGCACATGGAGGCGATGCGCGACCTCCTCGCCGGCGCCGACGTGTTCATGTATTCGGTGCGCCCGCAGGCGATGGCCCGGCTCGGCCTGGGGCCCGAGGACCTCGCCGAGCTCAACCCCAAACTCATCTCGGTCAGTCTCGTCGGTTTCGGCGAGGGCGGCCCCTATGCCGGCCGACCAGCGTACGAGGACCTCATCCAGGGCCTCACCGCCGTGCCCTCCCTGCTGGCCCGCACGGGCTCGCCGGAGCCCGGCTATGTGCCCACTTCGTTCAACGACCGCGGTACGGGTCTGTACGCTGCGCACGCCATCGTGACCGCCCTGTTCCACCGCGAGCGGAGCGGGGAGGCCCAGCACATCGAAGTGCCGATGTTCGAGTCGATGGCCCAGTTCGTGCTCGGCGACCACATGGGCGGCATGGCCTTCGAGCCGCCCATGGGTCCGCCCGGATACCCGCGCACACTCACCGCCGAACGGCGCCCCTACCAGACGGCTGACGGCTACGTATGCGCGATCATCTACACCGACAACCACTGGCGGTCCTTCGGAGAGCTCGTCGGGCGGCCGGACCTTCTAGATGACCCGTACTTCGCCGACTTCGGCGTTCGCACCACCCACGCCGATCACACGTACGCCTTCGTGCGCGAACAGCTGGCCGCGAGGACCACCGCTGAGTGGCTGGGGGTGTTCGAGAAGGCCGATATCCCGGCCACGCCGCTGCACACCCTGGAATCGATTTTCGACGACCCGCACCTGAACGCGGTCGGCTTCTTCCAGACCACGGAGCACCCCACGGAGGGCCCGCTGCGCACGGTGCGCGGTCCGGTCGGCTGGTCCAAGACGCCTCCGGGCCTCCGCCGGCACGCGCCGCAGCTGGGCGAGCACACCGTGGACGTCCTCGTCGAGCTGGGCTATGGCAAGGACGACGCCGCGAAGATCAAGAGGGAAGGCGGGCGGTGAGCGCCCTGGCCAGCTCTGAGAGCGACTCCGGCTACGCCCATGTCGCGTATCACGTCGAGGACGGGGTCGCGCACGTCCGCCTCAACCGGCCCGACAAGCTCAACGTCCTGGGCTTCGGCCCGGACGGCAGCCGGGCCGAGATCCTTGCCGCCCTGCAGCGTGCCGACGCCGACGCGTCCGTCGGGGCGATCCTCGTGAGCGCGGAGGGCCGGGCGTTCTGTGCCGGCGGTGACCTGACCGGGGCGCCGCCGACCGACAGACCGTACGACGTCACGGAGATGGTTGCGGAGGTCGACCGGTTCCACGCCGGCATCCGAGCCGTCCGCAGGCCGATCGTCGCGGCCGTGCACGGCCTGTGCCTGGGGGCGGGCCTGGGCTTGCTTGCCCAGTTCGACCTCGTCGTCGCGGCCGAGGACGCCCGCTTCGGTCTCGTGGAGGGCCGTATCGGCCACCCGGGCGCCACTGAGCTGGTGCCGCTGATCGGGCCGGCGTGGGCGAAGTTCCTGATCCTCACCGGAGAGCTGATCGACGCCTCCGTGGCCGAACGGATCGGGCTCGTCCTGGCCGTGGTCGCACCCGACGCGCTGTCGGTCCGGGCGGGTGACCTCGCCGCACGGATCGCGGCGACGCCCCGGGAAGCGGCGATCCTCAACAAGGCCGCGGTCAACGCCACCGCGGATGCCATGGGGCGTACCGACGGCCGCGCGGCCGGGCGTACCCGCGACGTGGTGACCGTCTCGAACGCCCGCTACGCCGAAGCTCCTGATGGCCGGCGCTTCGCCGACATTCTGGCCACGGAGGGCGTGACCGGACTCAAGGCGGCCCGCGACTCCCAGTTCACCGGGAGCTGGCTGCCGACTCCGACGAGCATGAAGGAAGACCAGTGATCCTCGACGTTCTCCAAGGGGACTTGCAGTACCAGTACATCGCTCTCGACTACCCCGAGCATCGCTCCTTCAACGAGGTGTACGGCTACGCCGGCAGCCAGGGCATGGTCCATGTCGAGGGCGTGTTGCTCAAGCCGCGCACCGGCACCTCGAAGACCGTCTTCTTCTTCATGCATCCGGTCACCCCGATGGACGCGCTGCCCGTGCCGCGGAGCCTGGCCGAGTCCGGTGTGCACGTGCTGTGCGGACGCACCCGATATTTCAAGAACGACGCGGCCCTGATCTTCGAGAAGACGCTGCTCGACTTCGGCGCCTGGATCCGCTACGCCAAGGAACAGCTCGGCTACGAGAAGGTGGTGCTCGTCGGGTGGAGCGGTGGTGGCTCCTTGTCGATGCTCTACCAGTCGCAGGCCGAGAATCCCACGATCGTGGATACGCCGTACGGCGACCCGGTCGATGTCGTCGGTGCCGGGCTCATACCCGCCGATGCTGTGGTCTTCCAGGCCGCGCACGCCTCCCGGGCGCGGGTGCTGCTGGAGTCCCTCGACGCCTCGGTGCGCGATGAGCTCAACCCCGAGGACCGCGACCCGCATCTGGACCTCTACCGGCCCGAGAACCTGGCCAGTCGGCCCTACAGCGCAGACTTCGTCGCGGAGTACCGTGCCGCCCAGCTGTCCCGGATGCGCCGTATCACGGCGACCGTGCGTGAGCGCCTCGAGATGCTCGAGAACCGCGGTGGCAAGGAGATCGAGGGTGCCTTCGTCGTCCACCGGACCGAGGCCGACCCGCGCTGGCTCGACCCGACCCTGGAGCCCAACGACCGTCGGCCGGAGTGGTGTTACTCCGGTGACCCCGAGACGGTCAACACCGGACCGGTCGGCGTCGCGCGGTTCTGCACGCTGCGCTCGTGGCTGTCGCAGTGGTCCATCGACGACACCCGCGCCAGGGCCGAGGTGTGTGCCGAGGACGTCACGGTGCCGTTCCTCACCATCGAGAACAGCGCCGACGACTGCGCCCCGGCGGCCCATGTCCATGAGGTCTTCGAGGCGGTCGCCAGCACCGACAAGGAGTACAAGGTCGTCAAGGGAGCCGACCACTACTACGCGGGCACCCCCGAACTGCTCAAGCAGACAACCGAGCTGACCCTCGAGTTCGTCGCCAAGCGCGGCCTGCTCGACCTCAGTCCTCCCTCCCCCACCCGACTTCGCTGAAAGGCGCCGCAATGAACGAACCCTTCACCGCACTGGTCGTCGACGAGACCGACGGGAAGCGGGTGTGCGACTTCCGCCGGCTCAGCCTCGCCGACCTGCCCGAATACGACACCCTGATCGAGGTCGAGTACTCCTCGCTCAACTTCAAGGACGGCCTCAACGTCTCCGGCGCCCAGAAGATTGCGCGGCGCACGCCCCTGATCGCCGGCGCCGACCTGGCCGGCACCATCGTGGAGACCACAAATGCCCAGTGGAGGGTCGGCGCCAAGGTCGTCGTCAACGGCTGGGGCATGTCGGAGACCGAGTCCGGTGGCTACACCCGCTATCAGCGGGTCAAGAGCGAGTGGCTCGTCGAGATCCCCGAGCCGTTCAGCACCCTTGATGCGATGGCGATCGGCACAGCCGGCTACACCTCAGCCCTGTGCGTCGACGCACTGGATGCCTGGGGCGCACTGGCCGGTGGCGATGTGCTCGTCACCGGCGCGGCCGGAGGCGTAGGGTCGGTCGCGGTCGCACTCCTTACCGCGGTCGGAGTGCCCGTGGCGGCCTCGACCGGGCGCCCCTCCGCGCACGAGTTCCTCACGGAGCTGGGAGCCGGGACGATCGTGGACCGCAACAAGCTCCTCGAGCCCGGGCGCCCGCTGCAGAAGGAGTGCTGGTCCGGGGTAGTCGACACCGTCGGCGGTGTCACCCTCGTCAACGCGCTGTCGCAGACCGTTTACGGCGGCGCCGCTGCCGCCTGCGGGCTGGCCGGTGGCAGTGACCTAGTCGGCGCGACCGTGCTGCCCCACATCTTGCGCGGGGTTGCGCTGCTCGGCGTCGACTCCGTGATGGCCCCCCAGGCGAAGCGTAAGGCTGCTTGGAGCCGTTTGGCGCGCGACCTCAAGCCCGATGTGCTCGCATCGTTGTCCCGGGTTGAGCCGATGTCGGCGCTTCCGTCACTGGCGCCGCAGATCCTGCAGGGCCAGGTCCAGGGTCGCGTCGTCATCGACGTCACGGCTTGACGATTACAGGTTCGAGACATGGCCGCACGCGAACCGTCGGTGACACAGCGAGAGGGGCGGGGGATGCGCGTCGAGATCGTCGAGGTCGGACCTCGCGATGGGCTCCAGAACGAGAAGGCGCCGCTGTCACCGGAGGACAAGGCCGAGTTGATTCGCCGCAGCACCGCGGCGGGTCTTCGCCGGGTCGAGTCGGTGAGCTTCGTCAGCTCCAAGGCAGTTCCGCAGATGGCGGCCGCCGAGGAGGCCATGGCGCGAACTGAGCGGGTGCCCGGTGTTAGTTACAGCGGCCTGGTCCTCAACCCCCGTGGACTCACGCGCGCCATCGAGACCGGAATGGACGAGGTGAACGTCGTTCTTGTCGCGAGCGAGACCCTCAGCCAGCGCAACCAGGGCGCCACCATCGGGCAGATGGTCGGGCGCTGGCGCCAGATCGTCGCCGAGGCCAACGGCGCCGTTCCGCTTTCCGTCGCGATCGCAGCCGCGTTCGGCTGCCCTTTCGAGGGCGAGGCCGACCCCGAGCTGGTCGCCCGCCTCGCGGGAGAGGCGTACGACGGCGGCGCGGTGGAGATCTCCCTGGCCGAATCGATCGGAGTCGGCGTACCGGCCCAGGTCCGCGCTCCTTGGCGACTTCGGTGCCGAGGTGATCAAAGTCGAGGCACCTGGCGAGGGCGACGCGATGCGCGGCTGGGGTCGGGTCAAGCCTCAGGGCTTGTCGCTGCACTGGCCGATCATCGGGCGCAACAAGAAGTCCATCACGCTCAACCTGCGCAGCGCCCAAGGCCAGGAGATCGTGCGCAAACTCGTCGCGCAGGCGGATGTGCTCGTCGAGAACTTCCGGCCCGGCACCCTGGAGCGGTGGGGCCTGAGCCCCGAGGAGCTCTGGAAGGTCAACCGTGGCCTCGTCGTCACCCGCGTGACGGGATACGGCCAAACGGGCCCCTACGCACCCCGCGCCGGCTTCGGCGTCGTTGGCGAGGCAATGGGCGGATTCCGGTACGTGACCGGCGACCCGGTGACGCCACCGGCCCGAGTGAGCGTCTCGATCGGGGACGAACTCGCTGGCACCTTCGCGGCCCTTGGCACGCTCGTCGCGCTCCACCACCGGCAGAACACCGGCCGCGGGCAGGTCGTCGACGCATCCCTCTACGAGTCCGTGTTTGCGATGATGGAGGCGCTCGTTCCCGACTGGGAGGTCGGCGGCTACCAGCGCGAGCGGACTGGCTCGATCCTCCCGGGCGTCGCGCCGAGCAACGTGTACCCGGCGCTCGAAGGGTCGGTGCTGGCCGGCAACCGCGACACGGTCTTTCAGCGGCTTACCGAGGTGATGGGCCAGCCCGAGCTTGCCGCGGACCCGAGGTTCGCCACCCATGACGCGCGCGGTGCCAACTCCGAGGAGCTGGACCGGATCATCTCCGCTTGGAGCAGTCCGCAGGAATCCGGTCACCTCCTCGACGCGCTCCACGAGGCTGGTGTCCCCGCCGGACTCATCTACCGCGCCAAGGACATGCTGGAGGACCCGCACTTCAAGGCACGTGAGTCGATCGTCCGGCTCAAACACGAAGTGCTCGGCGAATTCCCGATGCGTCCGGGCCCTCGGTCCGGAGCTCGGCGAACACAACACCGCCGTCTACCGCGACCTGCTGGGCCTCAGCGACGACGAGGTCGAGGCGCTGCGGACCGACGCGATCATCTAGCGAGGAGCCGTCATGAGCAAGCGCATCGACACCGCCGTGATAATCGTCGGCGGGGGGCCCGTCGGCCTCACCCTCGCCTACGACCTCGGGCTCCGGGGCGTCCCGTGCGTCCTCGTCGAGGCCGACGCCGGGACCGGACTCGAGCTACTCGCCAAGGCAGGGACCTTCAACGAGCGGACCGTCGAGTACTTCCGGAAGATGGGCGTCGCCGACGACATCATCAACGCCGGGTTCCCGCTCGACTACCCTCGGGACACGCTCTACGTCACCTCGCTCAACGGCTTCGTGCTCGGCCGCGACCCGCTGCCCTCGGCGAAGGATCGCATACCGTTTCCCGAGACGAGGGAGATCCCCGCGCGCTGCCCGCAGTACGTTTTCGACCCGCTGATGGCCGGCAAGGTCCTCGAACTCGGCATGACGCAGGTCCTCTACGGCGCTGTCTGGCGCTCGATGTCCGAGGACGCCGAGGGCGTCACGTCGGTCGTCGAGGGCCCCGACGGCGAGCACCTAACGGTCCGCTCGAAGTACATCGTCGGATGCGACGGCGCCGGCAGCACCGTCCGCCGCGCAGCGGGCATCGCCTTCGAGGGCAACGATCTCGACTACTCGGTGAGCGCGATGATCGAGTTCGAGGCGCTCGAGGACCTGCACCCTCACGGCCGGGCCGAGCGCTTCATGTTTGTCGGCGAGGACGGGAAGACCTGGGCCAACATCACATCGGTCGACGGCCGGAAGCTATGGCGGATGACGCTCGTCGGCTTCACCGAGCGCCAGCAGCCCGACAGCAACGACTACGACGCAGCCATGCGCCGTGCCCTTGGCACCGACGAGGGCGACTGGATTCTGCACCGCGTGATGCCGTGGCGCCGCAGCCACTACACGGCCGAGCGCTTCGCGCAAGGACGGCTGTTCCTTGCCGGTGACGCCGCCCATACCACTTCGCCCACCGGCGGACACGGCCTCAATACCGGTCTCGGCGACGTCAGCGACCTGGCGTGGATGCTCCAGGCGCTCATCGAGGGCTGGGGTGGCAGATCGCTGATCGACGCCTACAACGCCGAGCGTCGGCCGGTGGCGATCCGCAACGGCAACTTCTCCAGTCGCAACTACGGCGCGTGGGTCGAGGAAGCCAAGTGGGACCGGCTCTTCGAGGACTCGCCCGAGGGGGAGAAGCAGCGCCGGGCGCTGGGGGACCAGATGAACGCCCGCCTGCAGCCCGAGTGGCACTCCTTCGGGGTGGCGATGGGCTATCGGTACGACGAGTCGCCGATCGTCGTCGGTGACGGGACGCCTCCGACTCCGGACGATGCCAGCGTCTACGTGCAGACCGCTCGCCCGGGGCACCGTGCCCCGTTCGTGCGGTTCGCCGATGGCACCGCCACCATCGACCTGCTCGACCGTGACGCCTTCACGTTGCTCGTTCTCGGCGACGAGCCCGCGTCGGCCGACATCGGTCGCGCGGAGGCAGCCGCAGCGGGTCTCGGCGTTCCGCTCACGGTCGTCCGAGTCAGTGAGCCGGCCGTCGCCGCAGCCTACGATCGACCGTGGGTGCTGGTGCGCCCCGACGGCATGGTGACCTGGCGCGGCGACGAGTTGCCCGACCCCCGCGACCTGCTGCTGACGGTCACCGGCCATGCCTGAGGATCAGTACGCCCCAGTGGACGAAGGCGTCGATCATGTCCAAGGCATCGTCGCGCTGCTGTGGACGCCCTCGTCCGCTCAGGTCTGGATCTCTACACCACAAGGACTTCGCCCGCAGCGCCGGGTATCCGACGGTGATCGCCCACGGGATGCTCCAGGCGCCTTGCCGGCGACTTACGCAACCGGCCTACTCGGTGCCGCGACCGTGCACCGCTTCGGCGTTCGGTTCCGCTCTCAGGTCTTCTACGGCGACACCCTCAACTGCTCGGGAACCGTCGTTGCCGTCGAGGAGGGGCCGAGGGCGGCCTGGCCACCGTAGAACTGCAGCGAGGCAGCACACCGGCGAGTCGTGATCACCGGGACTGCCGACTTCTTCCTGGCGTGACCCGTGGATCACTGGGTCCAATGATCCCGGTGACAGCGTCAGATGGCGGCGAGCGTGCCGTCCGGCTCGCCCAGGTGGCGTGGAAACAGGCCGCTGAGAACGGCTCCGGCTGCCTCCAGCACTATGCACTGCAAAGGCGTGAAGGGGCTGTCGGAGCGTCTGACGAAGCCGACCTGGCCCCAGGTGCCATGGGCATCGGCCAGGGGAATCGAGAGGATCGAGGGTACTTCGGTTTCGGCCAAGCGCGTCAGCTTTACCGTCGCCGGATAACGGCGCTTGAACTTTGTGATGTCGACGACTCGCCGGATCGCCCGGGTGTTGAAGGTGTCGGCCGAGAGGTATCCGCCGTCTAGCGGCACGCCTGCCGCTACCGAGGTCTGCCACTCCTCCGGCATCCCGGCCTGCGCGACCAGATCCAGCAAGTTCGAGCCCGGGCGCCGGGCGAACACGGCCGCACCGTCACACAGGCTGTCGTCGGCCGCGAGGTCAACGAGGGCCCGGCATGCCTCAAGCCGGCTGTGGGTGGCGAAGAGCGACTGGATGAGCGTGCTCAGACGATCTTCCCAGGTCGCCACGTAGTTGCTGTCCTCCACACCGGTGCCCTTCTTCTGATGGGCGGCCAGTTCCGTGACGGGCTGGTCGAAGCTGTACCCGATGCCGCGCGCCGCGCGGATGTAGCGACGCTCACCGGAGGCCTCCAGCTTCTTGCGCAGTCGGTTGATCTGCAGGCGCAGGGCGTTGCGGTCGTCTGTGTGCTTCCAGTCCCAGACCTCCTTGAGGATCTCGTGGTGCCGGATCGCGACGAAGGGCTGGCCCATCAGCACGCGAAGCAGGTCGAACTCGGTGGGGGTAAGGCTGACCTGCTGGCCGTCAACCGTGACTCTGCGAGCCAGCAGGTCGACCCGGAGGCCCGGGCTCTCCAGGAACCGCAGCTCGGCCTGGTTCGGGATGGCTCGGCGCAGGAGCGCGTCGGTGCCGGCTCGCAACAGATCGCCGGAGTAGCCCTGCTCCAACACCAGGTCTGCTCCGGCGTTGAGCAAAGTGGGCTCGGACTGCGTGCCAGGCGACGACAGCGCGACCATGGGAGCCCGGGAGAGCGGCCTCAGAAGCGACACGGTGCCGATCGCCCACGGATCCGAGGTGCCGGCGACGAAGAGGAGTCCGAAGTTGCGCACCAAGACCAGCCACGATGCCCGGTCCAGGTCGGTGGTGCACACGCACTTCCAGCCGATGGCAGCCAAGGCGCTGGATGTGGCCGCGGCGCCGAGCTCTGTGTCCGCGACCACGAGGGCCGTTCCGCGGTGGCCGCCATTTGGCGCGGACGATCTAGTGGGCACGGTCGGGCCTAGCGGGGGCGCAGGGCGCGGATTGGTACGCCGGTCGTTGTGCACTGAAGCCTCCGCGAACTCGACGGTGAGTGGCGTGCGCCATAGCCAGTATGGCCATATCTGACAGCGTGTACAAGGATCTGCAGGTCGGAGACGACCGGCTGAGCCGGTGGTCTGAGCAACCGGGGTCTCGGTATGTGGGTTGAGCACCGACCGGCATTCTTCGTACATGTAGGGGGGATGCCGAACTGCTGGCGAGGCTTCTCGCGCCCGGGCGCCCGTCCTACAGTGCCGAGGGGAGGAGCGCGGCTCGATAACTTCGTTCGGAGAGGAAGTTCATGCAGCATGAAACCCTCGTGGTGAGCGGCGAGTTCGACACCGTCGACCATCTGTTGGCGGCGGCGGCCGCCCAACAGGGGGAGCGCGACGCGTACGTCGGTCCCGACGATCGGATGAGCTTTGCAGAGTGGCATCTCCGCTCCGACCTGGTGGCGGAGGAGCTCCGCCGACGCGGTGTCGGCCGGGGCGACGTCGTGGCGCTCGTGATGCCCAACTCGTGTGACTTCGCCGTCGTGTTCGCGGCGATCGCGAAGCTCGGTGCTGTCACCACCGCACTCAACACTCGGCTCGGGCCCCAGGAGATGGAGGCGATCGCCCAGACATGCTTGCCACGGCTGGTGGTGCGTGATGGCACGCTGGCCACCCCGCCGCTGCCCGGCGAGCCGCGGTCCCTCCTTCGCTCCGAGCTGGCGGGGATCTACGCTCGCGTGGCGGTCGACCCGCCGCGTGGCCAGTGCAACCCCGCCGACCCGGTCGTGATCATGTGGACCAGTGGTACGACCGGGAACCCCAAGGGCCCCTACCTTGACCACCGCAACCTCAAGGCCGTCTCCGACGCTGCCGGACCGATGAGCACACCCGGTGACCGCAGACTGGTTCCCACACCATTCCCGCACGCCGGCTACATGGCGCGCCTGTGGGACCAGATCCACCACCTGACGACCGTGATCATTGGCGTGATGCCATGGTCGGTGGACTCCATGCTGCGGCAGATCGTCGAGGAGAGAGTCACGGTGATCGGCGCCGTACCGACCCAGTGGGAGAAGCTTGTTCAGTTTCCCGGCATCGACGAGCTCGACCTCGGCTCCGTCCGCGTGGGGCTCAGCGCGACCGCTCCCGCACGACCCGAGTTGGTGGAGCGGGTCAAGGAGGTCCTCGGCTGCCCGCTCGTGGTCCGCTATGCGATGACGGAGAGCCCGAGCATCGCCGGCACCCGACCTGAGGACCCGCCGGAGGTGCAATTCCGCACCGTGGGCCGCCCCCAAGTCGGCATGGAGGTTTCCGTGCTGGCCGACGAGGGGGAAGTCGGCATGGTCCGCATCCGTGGGGCCTGCGTGATGCGCGGCTACTGGAACGACCCGGCACGGACGGCGAAGGCATTCGACTCCGAGGGCTGGCTGCTGACGGGCGATCTCGGCTATCTCGATGCCGACGGCAACCTCGTGCTCACCGGCCGCTCCAGCGACATGTACATCCGCGGCGGCTACAACGTCTATCCCGCCGAGGTGGAGAGCCTGTTGGTCACCCACCCGAAAGTCGCCGATGTCAGCATCGTCGCTGCTCCGGCGCCGACTATCGGTGAGATTGGTGTTGCCTTCGTGGTGCCGGTACCCGGTGAGACGGTCACCTTGGATGAGTTGCGGGAGTTCGTACGACGAAACCTGGCCGACTACAAGGCGCCGGACGTTCTGCATGTTATCCAGGAGCTGCCGGCGAACGCGATGCACAAGATCAATCGGAGCGCGCTGCGCGAGTTGGCGAAGGCCTCCGTGACCACCGAGACCGCCCCGGCATCTGCCGCCGGCGTGGGCCGCTGATCGACAGGAGGAGCAAGTAGTAAGAGTCGAAGCACCCACAGCGGTCATCGTCGCGGATGCCCGCACGCGACGGGCCGGCTGCTCCGCGGTCTGTCCGGCTAGAGCCCGCCACCGATCTGGGTGGAATCGCGAACCGGCGGGAGAAGGCCAGGATAGGCGGGGACCAGGTCGACTACGGCGTCGTCGGCACGTCATCCAGGCCGGATGCGGGCAGAACACCGCTCGACGGTCGCCGTCAAGGGCGGTAACGCGATGATGATGCCGGCGGTGACACTCATCAAGGTTGCGTGGCCAGGGTGAAGGCGATCGCCACCGCCGACCAGATGATCCGTGTCCGGGAGCATGATGTCGTCGCTGTCGGCGGCATGCAGTCGATGAGCCAGGCCCCGCACCTGCTGTCGAAGTCCGGGACCCGCTTCAAGTACTGCTACACAATGGTGGTCGACACGATGGCCTACGACGCGCTCTTCGACCAATTCACCTACCAGGCGATGGATGAGGCAGGCGACGAGCCGACGCCACGTCTCGGGTGCGGCGTCGGTGGGCGCGCTCGGCGCGGAAGCCGTCGAGCATCAGGTACAGGTGGCGGCGCCATGCGTGCGGGCGATCCCGTCGGGCGCCTCGATGATCCGGCTGTGGGACCAGATGACGAAGGCGAGGTCCACGGGTACCAGGTCGGGTCGTAGGCGGCCCTGCTCTCGCGCGCGTTCGACGATGCGCACGCCGGGTCATGGATCCGGGTCTGCTGGCTGGCCAGGCAGACGTTCTCAGGCAGCCGGATCGAGGCGAAGTCGTTGAGGCCCCGGTCGCGGGCCTGGAGTTCGCACATGGTTTCCAGGAACAGGCACAGCCCTTCCCACACGTCGTCCATGCTCAGGGCCTGTTCCGCGGCGGCGACCCAGATCGCGAGCTTGCGCCAGCGAAGACCTCCTGCACCAGGCACAGTTGGCGACCTGCTCCAGCGACGCCTGCATCATGCGGCCGGCGGCGACCACATCCGCTCCGGCGTGGCGTTCTCGCAGCTGAGTTACTGGGTCAGCGACCTGCCAGGCGCGGTGGTGGTGGCCTACGAGACCGGCCGACCGGCTTCGTACCTGTACCGGCACCTGACCGCAGCCGGGATCGGGTGCGAGGTCGCAGCAAGCGGCCTTCCAATCGGTGAAGTTGATGCTGCGTAGGCAGTTTGTCCGCCCTGTTCCATGGAAGCCCACGGTTGAGCGAATTCGTCGACCGGACCTCCGTCGGGGGAGAACGAGCCGTGTCTTACCGACCGGTGGTCAGCAGGCTGCGCCACCTCCGGTCACGGACCTTCTCCCACCGCGCGGTCAGCCGCCCAGCCGGAGTCCACGCGCTCGTGTCCCGAAGATCTCGGTGCCGAATACCTCACCGAGTCTGGTGGCATCCCAGCGCCGCTCGTTGCTGCAGGCGACCGCGTCCTCGGTCCATCCGCCCATGAGATAGATCTTGTCGCCGATTGCTCGGATGACCTGTCCGGAGATCTGGCTGGCCTGTTCGCTCGCGAGCCACGCGACGACAGGGGAGCAAAGGGAGGCGTCCAGGGGATCGAAGGAGTCCTCGGGACGTTCGTCCGGCTCGGGGACGACGTCATCCTTGCCGGACGCGGAGAGACGGGTAAGGCCACCGGGCCCGATCGCATTGACGGTCACTCCGATGCTTGCCAGTTCCAGACTGAGGGTCAGCGTCAGGCCTGCGATCGCCGACTTGGCGGTCGCGTAGTTCGACTGGCCGAAGTGACCCAGGAGCCCGGCACCGGAGACCGTGTTGATGATGCGGCCGTACGTCGTACCCGTGGAGGCTTTGGCGTTCGTGCGCCATCGGCGGGCGACCGAACGGCACGCCAGCCACGTTCCGCGGACGTGCACGCGCATCACCAGGTCGAAATCGGCGACCGGCATGTTCCAGATGGCTCGATCCCGCACGATGCCGGCGTTGTTCACGAGGATGTCCACGCGCCCGTACTCCGTCCAAGCCCGATCGACCAATGCCTCGACCTGGTCCTCGTCGCCGACATCGCCGTAGTCCGCGATGGCTCGTCCACCGCGTGACCGGATGATGTCGACGACAACGTCGGCGTCGCGGCCGGATCCGTCGCCGGAGATCGTCGTCCCGAGGTCGTTGACGACGACGGCCGCTCCTTGCTTGGCCAGTTCCAGGGCATGACCCCGGCCGATACCGTGCGCGGCTCCCGTGACGATGGCGACCTTGCCATCCAACAGTCCAGGCATGAGGTGGTGATTCTCCTTCTTGTCTTGTCACCTTGTGGTGACACGGCCGGTGTGGTCGCCAGCGTGCCGGTGATGCGGTGAGGACAGCGCGGACTCAGGCAGGTACGAAGACCGGAGCCGACAATGTTTCGTCGAGCGGCTCGGCCCGGACGGTCAGAGCCATCCCGATGTGGAGGTCCTCTGGAACGCAGTCCACGATGGTGGTCATCAACCGGGGCCCCTCCTCGAGCTCGACGAGGGCGGCTACGTACGGGACGCGATCGGCGAACGGCGGCAAGTCGTTGACATAGACCGTGGAGAACGTGTAAAGCGAGGCGCGGCCACTGGCAGGACGGGGCTCGACGGCGCAGCTCCAGCAAAACGGGCAGAAGGGACGCGGGTAGTGGTGCACCCGGTCGCAGTCCGTGCAGTGGGCGATGAGTAGGACGCCACGATCGCGGATCGCGTCCCAGTATGGCTGTGTGTCCGGCTCTACGGTGGGCAGGTCCCGGCGGTCGGCACGAGTCACGAGAGATCCTTTCTCACACGCCACGGAAAACGGGCGCGCGATTCTCCAGAAATGCGGCCACGCCCTCCGTGGAGTCGATGGAGTGGCTCTGTGCCTCCTGCATCAGACCCTCGAAGGCGAAGGAGGACGCTCGATCCTGATCGAGGGCGACGTTGAAGAGGCGTTTGGTCAGCGCGAGTGCGGTGGTGGGGGCCGCGGCCAACCTGGTGGCCAGTGCGGAGACCGTGGATGCCAAATCGTCACCGGACACGACCCAATTGACTAGTCCGAGCCGCAACGCGTCCTCGGCCGGAAGACGGTCGCCGAGCAGGGCCAGTTCCTTGGCCTTGCGCATGCCGAGGTGACGAGTGAGCAGGTAGGCGCCGGCCGCGTCGACCGTGATGCCGCGCAGAACGAACGACTCGATGAAGACCGCTTCCTCCGTGGCGATCACGAAATCCGCCGCGAGGGCCAGGTGAGCTCCCATCCCCGCCGCCGCACCCTGGACGACAGCGATCACTGGCTTGTCGCAGTCCAAGACGGCAGCGATCAGCTGCTGGGCGCCGCCCATGATTCGCCTGCTGACCTCCCCGACAACCGTCTCGGCGTCTGTTCGGCGGAGGCCGGTGACGTCCGCACCGGTGCAGAAGTGCCGCCCCGCGGCACGCAGGACGACGCACCGCACGGCGGCGGTCTCGTGTGCGCTCTGGAGTAGCGCGATGACCTGCTGCCGGTCCGACGGTCGCAACGCGTTGCCCTTGGCGGCCCGGTCGAGGGTGATGGTCAGGATCCCATCCGACAGCTCCGAACGGATCGAAGCGTGCGCTGCCTCTTCGTCAACCACATCGGCCTGGGTGTCCACTGCCTGGTCGTCGTTCATGTCAGCTATTCTGGCATCATCGTCACTTACTAGGCAACCAATGAGGGAGAAACCGCGTGACTGAGGCCCCACATCTGACGCCACCGTCATTTGAGTTCCCTATAGAGCTCGGGGCGGTGCGAGCGTTCGTCCAGGCCATGGAGTCGGGAAACCCCGCTTTCGCGGGAGCTGCCCCGGTCGTTCCGCCGACCTTCCTGGTGACGTCGCACCGTTGGTCCACGAAGGAGAACCGGATCGACCATGGCATCCCGAGGGCCCGGCTCCTGCACGGCGGGCAGGAGTTCCGTTTCCACGGGGAACCTCCCCGGGTCGGCCACACCCTCACCGCCCGGGAGCAGCTCACCGAGCGTTACCAGAAGCAGGGCCGCCGCGGCGGCACGATGGAGTTCGTCACCGTGACGACCGAGTTCCACGACCAGTCGGGAAGGCTTGTCGCGGAGATGAGCGCGACCTACATCGGTACAGCGCCGAAGGGGGAGCACGCATGAACGTCGCCACACCGGAAGTCGGTCAGCGTGCCGAGCCACGTACCTACGGCCCCATCACGTCAGAGACGATCGTGCGCTACTCGGCAGCATCAGGAGACCTCAATCCGATGCACTACGACAAGGATTTCGCCCAGCAGGCCGGCTACCCGACCGTGTTCTCGCAGGGCATGAACTCCGCCGCGCTCCTGGGCTCCTTCCTCTCTGATTGGTTCGAGCCGGCCTGGATTCGGCGATTCGGGGTCCGGTTCCGAGAGTTGGTCTGGCCTGGTGATCTCCTGGAATGCTCGGGGGAGGTCGTCGCGGTCGCCGCGGTCGAGGGAGGTAGCGCCGTTACCGTTGAGCTTCGGCTTCGTCGTCAGTCGGGCGAGACAGCTCTCGAAGGCTCCGCGGACCTGTTCGTGCCGGAGTCCGCGGCGTCCACAAGCTGACCTACGGCGGACGCGGCGCCATCCGGACCGGGCGGCGCCGCGTCCCCCGCCTCGCTCGCCCAAGCGCAGCGTCTGTGACGGTGCCCGGCCTGCAGCCGTACCAGGCGGCTCGGTCCCATTGCCAAGCTGGACATACGTCATGCCGTGCTGCTTGGCCACGCCGGCAGGCACGTCGAGCGCTTCCCAGATCGCCTTGATGGTTCCCTGCACCGCGTCCGACCGGCGTGTGGCGATTGTCCCTGCCAGCGTCTCGGCATGGACCAGAGGTCCCTCACGGGCGGCCACCTCGCTGACCAGTCCCAGACCCATGGCCGTTCTGGCCCTGATCCGTTCGTCGTTGCCGACGGGGGCGCAGCGCAGCACGTCGCCCGGCGGGCGCGATGCAGCCTGCCGATCGGCTCCGGTGCCGAGACGATGCCGACGCCGGCATGCGGGTCGAAGAAGGTCGCCCCTCCGAGGCGATGACGATGTCGGACTCATTGATGAAGTACATCCGGCCGCCTGCGGCCATGCCCTGAAAGGCGACAACAACACGCTTCCAGACGTTGGGCGCGTGGCCCGAGCCACTGACCCGGGTCCATCTGGTTGAAGATCGGCTCCTCCAACCACCTCGGTCCTTCATCGGGGTCGAGACCGGTGCAGAACGCTCGGCCGCCAGCCGCCCGGCACGACCGCGTGGATGTCTTTGTCTCCTCGGACCTCCGCCCAGGCAGCGGTCATGTCCAAGGTCATCTGCCGGTTAAGCCGTTCGAGCCGGTTGAGCGTGATCGCAGGGCTTGATCAAGCTCCGTAGCTGTCCGGATCGTTGGTGATGCCCAGGATGGGGAGTGCTTGGTGGGGCTCGTCGCGTATCGCCCGGGTGGTCTTGGCGATGTTGTCGGCGCCGAGGGTTTTCAGCACGCCGATGGAGAGGTTGCGGAGGGTCGCCAGGGCCCGTGGTGCGGTCCCGGCGTGGACGGTGGAGGCCTCCTCGGCGAAGGTGACGTCCCTGATGTGGTGCGAGGAGTTCGCTGGTGACGGCGTAGACACTCTCACGGGTCTCGCGCTTGCCGGTGGGCTTGCGGCGGCGGTGGTCGCGGATGGCCAGGCGGGCGTGGGGAAAGGCGATTCCGCCGAGTTCGTCGGCGATACCGCAGGTCTTGACCGAGCGGGACTCGCGGCGTCCGTGTCCGGTCCCGGAGGCGGTGTGCTGGACTGCGATGGACTGCCAGGGCAGAGCGGCGAGTTGGGTGTAGGCGGTGGGCTGGTTGGTCTTGATCACGGTGATGTAGCGGGCCTTCTTGGTTTCCACCAGCCAGGAGATGTTCGCCTTGACCGAGTGCAGGGCGTCGAAGGTGACGACGGTGCCGGTCAGGTCCAGCGGTGCCAGCAGCGGCCGGAAGTGCGTGGTTTCGTTCGTCTTCGCGCCGACCTCCACCTGGGCGAGGGGCACGAGGGTGCCGTGGGTGACCGCGGAGAGCAGATGCCGGCGCGTCGCGGTGAGACGGGCTGATCCCTTGAGTGCTTTGCGTCGACGGCGATCGCGCGCGAGCGCCCGGACGCGGAGGGCGACGCCGCCTGGGCGGGTTGGGTGGCGGCCCGGTGCCGGTCGGCCAGGCAGGCGCCGACCGCCCGGTCCAGGGCGTCACCGTCAACAGCCCCCAGCACACGGCCGATCGTGGCCGACGCCGGAGCGCGCCGCCATCTGAGCAGGTGGCGGCGGATCCCGATCACTGTCAGGACTGCGTTCGAAGCACGCTGGCCCCACTCGGCGAGTTCATCGATGCTCCTCGCTCCCGAGACGGCCGCGCACGCACACACCAGCAGGATCGCTGTGAATGAGTACCACCGGCCCCGGCGGGCGCGCGGGTCGGGCACGGAATCGAAGTACGGGCGCAGGTCGGCAATCCGGCCGGTGTCCAGCGGCCCCAGTTTCACCAGCACGGCAGGGATGGGAGAGGATGCAGCAGCAGGCACGGGCCACCTCATGATCATCGGGCTTAGACACCACAATGATCACGAAGCCCGTGCCTGCTCTGCTATGCGCCCCAACCGGTCACAACCCGATCAGCCGCACGACCCCGGAACTTGCAACCGCCCTGGCGTGATCGTGGCGACGCTCGCGGCAACTTCGAACAGCATGGTCTCGTATCGCATCAGACAGTTCCTGCTTGCGGGATTGCCTCGGTGCGGTGGAGCACTGCGTCTTTGATCTCCTTCTTCATCAGCTTTCCAAGGGAGTTCACCGGTAGTTCGGCGGCCGTCTCGAGCTGGACCGGGAACTTCCGCCGGTTCACGCCGCGCCCGTCCAGGAAGTCGCACAGCGACTGGAGGGAGGGCGGCTCGCCGGTCGGTACGATGACCGCGCAGACGCGTTCGCCGGTCTTGTCGTCCGGGAGGCCGATGACGGCGACCTCCCGGACGGCAGGGTGCTCGGTGAGGGCCAGCTCGAGTTCGCGCGCCGAGATGTTCTCCATGTTCCTGATGATGATGTCCTTGAGACGTCCGGTGACGATGAGGAAGCCTTCGTCGTCGATGCGTGCCAGGTCGCCGGTGCGGAAGTAGCCATCCTCGTCGAAGGCCTCCGAATCGAGGTTCGCGTCGACGTAGCCAGCCATCAGCGAGTTTCCGCGAACGCGGACCTCGCCCGACTCTCCTGGTGGCACGGGGGCGCCGTCTGGCGTGGTGATCTTGAGACAGACGCCACTGGGTCGGCCGTCAGCGACCGTAAGGTGCGCGAGGCTGTCGTCGAGGGTTGCCATGCTGATCAAGGGCATCTCGGTCATGCCATAGCCAGAGACGATCTTGGCTCCGAACGTCTCCATCACCTGCTCGTGCAGGGCCTTGGCGCGGGGGGCGCCTCCGATCAGGAAAGCCCTCAGGTCGGGGAAGAAGCGGGTCTCTGAATTCTGCCGCTGGACCTCCAGGAAGCCCTGGACGAATGGAAGACCGGAACAGCACAGAGTGGTACCGGCGGCCGTAAGATGCCGAGCGGTCTCGAGGGGCGCGAAGCTCTCGGTGACCACCAGGTGAGCCCCCGACCGTACCGCGCCGAGGAAGAACACCAATCCCCCGATGTGGGCGACCGGTGCGATGGAGGAGATGACGTCGTTCGGACCAGGCGACACGGCTGCGCAGAACGTTCGCGCGGCGGCGACGAGGTCGCTGTCGCGGTGGCGGGCTCCCTTCGGGACCGCCGTGGTGCCTGACGTGTAGTAGAGCCAGCGCACGTCGTCAGGAGCCGCCCCGCGGGCGCGGGGAAGCGGGGCGGAGGAGCCATGGGGAAGCGCTGATTCGAGTACCAGCGCTTGGAGACCCGGCACCCTGCCCTCGAGCCGACGTGCCATCGACGCATGGTCGTACCGTGGCTGGCTCTCTGGCACCAGAAGGAGGGCAGAACCCGCCTGCCGAACCATGAACTCGACGTCCGGTTCGCGCAGCGTTGTGACCAGCGGGTTTTGGACGGCACCGAGGCGCGAGAGTGCTACCGAGACCAGGAGTGCGTTGATCGTGGTCGGTAGTTGCCACGAGACGACGCTGCCCTCGCGAACACCTCGTGCGTACAGCCAGGCTGCGACGCGTTCGGCCTCGTCGGCGAAAGCCCCGGCGCTGAGGGTCCTGCCGTGCTCATCCGACACGAGTGTTGAGCCTGGATCAAGATCCGCACGGTGGACGAGTGACTCCCACAGCGTCGGCGACCATTGTCCGTCCGTCGCCGGCAGAGCTTCGGATGTTCCCTGCGTCTGAGTTCCTGCTGAACGCCCTGCCCTCATGTCTGCGTCGGCCTTTCGAATGTCATCCGGCAGTGTCGTGGGGAAGTAACTCCAGTGCAGTAGATAGGATGTCAGATCTTGGAACCGATGTGGTGGCCTCCCGGGACGTCCGGCTCCTTGGGAGGCGATGGTGGTCAGGTCACGTTCGAAGCCGGCGACCGAGCGGCTCACCGGCTCGATCAGCAACCACGTGTGAACCCTGCGCCGCCGTACTCGGCGAGTCGAGTCATCACCTCGGCCGGGCGCTAACCAGCGGCGGCACAGACCACGTTGATCTCTGCCACTTGCTCCGCGAGGACCGAGAGGGGGTCGAGAGTCGGCGAGCTGGTGACTGCGGCCGGTTCCGGGCTTTGCGGCAAGGGCATCCAGCCCTCGCCGAGTTCCGACGCACGTCTCCGTGCTGCGGCCGTTGCCGCCGAACCAGATAGGCGGTCCGCCCGGTGTGAACAGACGGGGCATCGCTCGCCCACTTGGAATATCGTAGACACTGTTGTCAGATTTGTCTTCTACTTGTGGCGTGCGACGAATGGGCGCCCAGGGCGGCGGCCGTGGGGGAGCTGGGCGTCTCGATGGCGAGATGAGTCGCCAGCCGTATGGTTGTGACGCAAACGCGGATCTGACAGTATGTATATCAAATCGAAGGGAAGTGGCCGGGGAGTCAACTGTGCCTGGGCACCGTCGACCGGTCTTCACGCGGCGGGCCGCAGACCATGAGCGTGCCAACGAACCTGCTGCACACGACCTACGCCGTCGGCCAAGGCGTCAGGTCGTCGTCTGATGCTGAACCGTCCGGAACGGCGCAATGTGCTTCGTCTTGCCGACCGGTGCCTACCAGGCCGAAGCACGCGTGCGCCGATACGGCGATGCACGGCGAGGTGAGCAGGTCCCAGCTCCTGTATGCCGCCGCCGAGTTCCGAGCCGGACACGGGGGCGTCGCCTATCAGGCCTCCGTCGCCCGCGTGATAGCTGCACGGGCGGCGAGTGACAACGCGCGAATGGCGATCCAGCTGCATGGAGGAAACGGCTACACCTGGGAGCACGACCTCCACCTTGCCGCGAAACGAGCAACTGTCCTGGCGCTCCAGCTGGGCAGCAGAGACCTGCACTTGTCCCGAGTGCTGGAAATGGAGGACGCGTGACTCGACGGGTAGCGATCGCGGGAGTAGGTCTTTCGGGCGTGGGAGACGACCAGCTGACCAACCCGTACGCGCTCATCAGCGAGGCCGCACGACGAGCTGTCGAGGAGGCCGGACTGGCTCCGAACGAGATCGACGGGTTCGCATCGACGGGTCTGGGCGCCCTTCCTCCGGTCGATGTTGCGGAGCATCTCGGTATCCGGCCGACGTGGATCGACTCGACCGCGGTGGGTGGTGCGGCCTGGGAGGTGATGGCCGCGCACGCTGCGGACGCGATTTCCCTGGGCAGGGCCGACGTGGTCCTGCTCGCCTACGGCTCCTCCTCCCGTTCGGACATCAAGAACGGTCTGCGCACGGCCACCTTGGACTGGGGGTCGCGAGGCCCGTTGCAGTGGGAAGCGCCGTATGGCCACACCGTCATCAGTAAGTACGCCATGGCCGCGCGACGACATATGTACGAGTACGGCACCACTGCGGAGCAGCTGGCCGAGATCGCGGTCTCGGCCCGTTACAACGCCTCGCTCAATCCGGACGCGACGTTCCGCGTTCCCTTGACGGTGGAGGAGGTGCTCGCCGGCAGAGTCATCGCGGACCCGTTCACAAAACTGCAGTGCTGCATCCGTTCCGACGGAGGCGCCGCGTTGGTCCTGGTGGCTGAGGACCGCATGCAGGATCTACCTGGTCTGCCGGTGTGGATACTCGGGACGGGGGAGGCCATCTCCCATATGTCGACGAGCCAATGGGAGGACGTGACGGTCGGACCCGCGAAGATCTCGGGCACTCTTGCATTCGAACGAGCCGGCGTCACGCCGCAGGAAATCGATGTGTGCGAGATCTACGACGCCTTCACCTCCATGCTCCTGGTGAATCTCGAAGACCTGGGCTTCTGCAAGAAGGGCGAGGGCGGGGACTTCGTCCAGGACGGCCGGCTGCGCGTCGGCGGGGCGCTGCCGACGAACACCGATGGAGGTGGCCTCTCCGCAATGCATCCGGGTCAGCGTGGGCTCTTCCTGATGGTTGAAGCGGTGCGCCAACTCAGGGGGCAAGCCGGTGCTCGCCAGGTAGCGGATGCCCGATTGGCCTGCGTAAGCGGTACAGGAGGATGGTTCTGCTCGAGCGGCACCATGATCCTGGGAGCCGACTGACGAGGACGCCATGACGGAACTGCCAGCCGGATGAAAGCGACACCTGTTTGTGTAGATGGACTCCGTTCCTGTTCGAGCATGAGTGGCGTCGAGTCTGTCCGGCCTAGCGGTGCCCTGGCTTGCCGCTTACCACTTCCACGGTCTGACACCCTATACACTTCAGGGCGAAGGCTCTCGGTCCGCTCGACAGTCGCTCAGCGGAAAGGAATCAGACAATGGAACGGCGTCCTAGTTACGGTCCGAACAGCATCACTATCGGGGACCGCGGTGCAACCACGGTCGGAAACGTCCTGCAGACCGCACTGGCGCTCTTTGGTGAAAAGGGATTCCACAATACGACGATCCAGGATATCGCCGACCAAGCCGGGATGTCTCGCGCTACGCTCTACCAATACTTCGAGAGCAAAGAAAGAATCTTCATCGAACTTCTGGAAGAATGCGGGGCGTCACTGCTGGACCTTGCTCGCCACCTAGAACCGCTCAGCGCCACGGAGCGAGGCTTCAGCAACCTTCGATGGTGGCTCGACCGATGGGCTGAGGTATACGAGCGGTACGAGATTTTGTTCCGCGAATGGTCGAATATCGACACTCCGGGAGCGCCGGTACGGCCCCTGGTAGCAAAATTCAATGAAACGTACAACACGCGGATAGCGGATTGGCTTTCGAGTAGCGGCGTCAAGGGAGTCGATCCCCGTGATGCCGCCAACATGTTGACGAGTCTGATCATTTATCTCAACTATGCGGACCATGCGAGCAAGGAATCCGGCAGCGGTACCCGGCTGCCGAGTGAGGAGCTGCGTTACTACTTCTCCGTATCACTGCAGCTCATGCTTTTTCCGGAGACTCCAGTGGACGTGACACGCGGGGATCGTACCGTGCCACGGGCATGGAAGAACCACCGTATCACCGGCAAACTTGCCTCCCGTGATCTGGGGCCGATGCCCACCCCATACTCAGACCGGGTCGCCGGCCTGACCGCTCGAGCCGTCCAAACGGTGAACATCCTGATGCGCGCAGGTGGGGAATGCTTCGCCGAGTTTGGATACCAGAAGACCAACATCGACGACATCGTTCGTACGGCCGGGTTCGCGCGAGGGACCTTCTACAAGTACTTCGACACCAAGGTTGAGCTACTGGAAGCCTTGGCCGAGATGTGTGCCCGCGACCTGATCGCTGGTGCGCTTCGCCTCGAACGTGTCAACGAGAATGACTATACGAACGACTTCAAGGAGTGGGTGCGCACCACACTGAAGGCGAGCAGCGAATATCGTGGGGTGATTCGCGCCTGGCGGGAGCGGAGGCCGGCAACCACTGCCATGGAAGGCATGCGCGCGCATGTGGCCACGTCCATTCGGCGAGCGCTCTTTCTGGCACTCAGCCGATCACGGCGAGGCCATCCCATGCACCTGAGCGCCAGCCGAATCTTTGTCGGCGGTGTCTTCGATCAATTTCCCGACACATTGGTGCTCCATTACACCGACCCGTCGCCCGAATATCTGGAGACCCTTATCGCTGACCTGCTGGACCGGGCGATCCTCGGGTTCACCGATGAAGCCAGGCACTCGCCCGGGCCTCGCGAATGAGGGCTCGCGCCCGGGGACGGGCCACTCGTGCCCCGTTCCGAACGCAATCACGGCGAAGGTTAGCCAGGACTGGGCCGAGCGCGCTGTGACAACTGGGGGCACCATGATGCCGCCGTATGTCTCGGCCGTGCTCAAACACCGGTCCCGCCGTTCACGGCCGACCTGAGTCAGTTGTCCGCCGCGTGCCAGGCTCCCGGCCATTACCGGAGCAGCCCCGCGGGCTGGGCTGCTCCGGTCAGGTGGCGAATCGAGGGAAGAGGAGTTCGGCGTTGCGGTGTTCGATCGCCTCGCGGTCGGATTGGGTGAGGTCGGCGGTGTCCAGGAGATGATTGAAGTATGCGGTTCCTGCAGTGCCGGCGTAGGGCCAGTCGCTGCCGTAGAGCACGTGGCCGGGTTCAGCGAACGAGGCCAGCAATTTCAGGGCGTCGTGGCCGGTCGACAAGGCGGTGTCGAAGTAAAAGCGTTTGAGGCCGGCCAGGATGGCGTCGGGGGTCGTCGGAGTGGACTTCGGCGAGCTGAGAACCGGGATGATTCCGGCGAAGCGCTGTGCCGCGTAGGGCAGGAATCCGCCCGCATGGGACAGGATGACCTTGACGTGCCGATGGCGGTGCATCACTCCGGAAACCACAAGGTCGACGGCGGTACGAGCAGTGTCGAACGGGAAATCGACCACCGCTGGGCTAAGGCCGTGGAGGGGTCGGAGTCCGGTGGCCGTGGGGTGGATGAAGACCACGGCCTGGCGACGATCGAGTTCTTCCCAAACCGGTTCCCACAGCCGGTCGCCGAGGTATATGCCGACGGCGTTGGACATCAGCACCACCCCGTCTGCCTGCAGGGTGTCGAAGGCGTAGCCGACCTCATCGAGCACGCTGGCGGGATCGTGATCAGCCATGGGCAGGCTGGCGAAATGTCCGAACCGGTCCGGGCGGTTCTTGACCAGTTCTGCGGTGAACTCGTTGATTTCCCGGGTCAGTCGGGGACCGCCTTCGTCGGCAGCGGACGGGAGACCTGGCGCCGACACTGACATCACCGCTGCGGCGACACGGTGATCGTCCATCCACGACAGCGTGGACGCGGCCGACCACTGCGTAGACGGGCCCGCGAAACGTTCGAAAGCGGGGGGAATCACGTGATGATGAACATCGAGCCGGCCCGATGTGGGTGTGGCCATTAGTTCTTCCTCTCAGTAACACCGACTTGTGACGCGACGTGGGAGCCCCCGAGTGCCGGCGAGTGCGACTGCCCACGGGATTCGCCCCGCGGAGGCGGGTAGCTCGGCAGTCCGCTCCACGACCAAGACCTTGTGTGGCTACCCGCCCCGAGCGTTTGCAGTAAGTTTTTCAGTAAGTATTACCGTAAGCATTACGGCACTACCGTACCACTGTGAGTCAATCCCGCAAGCCGACAAGGCACTCGCCTCCTGTGCTGGTGAGCCCCGTGTCGGCCGATGTCGAAGAGCTCGCCGTGGCCGCGGACGCCTTGTTCGCGGACACGGAGGACGCCGGCAAACCGTAGGGGGGCATCCCGCACGTCGGGGTCGTGCTGGTGGCGGGTCAGACTGTTGAGCGCCATTCTGGATGGAGCTGAGGGCCGGTCTTGGCGTCATTCCCGGTGGGGACCAGGGAGATCGGCTGCGGCGAGTGACAGTCGTTGGTGTGCGACGACAGCGTGAACGCCGACACCACGCCGCTGGCCACCGCACCGTGGATGGTCCACTTGGTGTTCACGGTGTCGCCGCTGCCCCAGATTGAGAGTTCCGGCCCTGGTGATCTGTGCAGGCGGCAGACTGCAACACCAACTCCCCCTGCCCGGTGGCGGCGCGGCCGGGGATGCTGCCTGGATGAGCCCAGGACCGTGCCGTGATCATAGTGCTGGACGTGGCACAGGCCCGCGCGGATGTGGCCGCGGGCCGGCTGGCCTGTGCGTGCGGATGACCGTAAGCCCCGTGGGGCTTCGCCCGGCCCCGCACCATCCACCAGGCCGACGGTGCGGGGCTGGTGGTCCGGCCCACCCGCGTGCGCTGCCGCGGCTGCCAGGTCACGCACGTGCTGCTCCCAGCCGTCTGCGCGCCACGCAGCGGGTACGCCACCGACGTCATCGGCCCGGCACTGATCGCCGGCGCTCTGGGCGCCGGGCACCGCGTGATCACCGCCGAGCTGCAGCTGATCCGCTAACCCCATTCGTCGTCGGGTATGCCGAGGACGGCAGCGTCATGGACGTCCGGGTGACGCTGGAGCGCGGCTTCGATCTCGGCCGGGGCGATGTTCTCGCCACCCCGGATGATGGTGTCGTCGGCACGGCCCCGGGCGAACAGATAGCCGTCCGTGTCGAGATGTCCTCGTCGCGGGTGGCGAACCAGCCGTCGGCGTCGGTGACCGGGCCGCTCCCGCGGCACTCCCCCGCGACCGGGGACCCCTGACGTGAATCGTTCCGACGGTGCAGGGCGGGCAGGGCCAGCCGTCCGCGTCTCGGATCTCGACGCTGACCGACGGCAACGGGCGTCCGGCTGATGTCAGCCGGGCCCGGACCTCGACGTCGGGGCTGCTGAGAGCCTCGCGATCTCGACCGCGCCGACCCGGCGGTGCAGATGCGTTCCCACTGCGAGTCCTGCCATCGCGACGCTTCCTCTGTTGCGTAGTCGCGGAGCGCGGCACCGGCCCTTTCTATACGGTACTAATTACCGTACTGTTTACTGTATTTTCAGCGGCCCCGGAACACGGGTGCCCTGCGCTCCTCGAAGGCCCGCCCGGCCTCCTGGGCGTCCTCCCCGATGCCCAGGCCCAGGAGGGTCACCTCGTTCTTCCAGACCTGGTCGAACGACGAGTCATAGGCGTCGTTGATCTGGCCCTTGACGTGTCCCAGGCCGATCGTCGGTCCTGCGGCCAGTCGGTGGGCGAAGTCCGCCGCGGCGCTGAGCAGTTGGTCGTCCGGGACGCACCGGTTGGCGAGGCCCCACTGCTCCGCCTGCCGCCCGCTCACCGGCTCGCCGAGCAGGGCGATCTCCTTCGCGCGGACCGGGCTCAGTGAACGCGCGAGCAGATACGCGCCACCGGCCTCGACGGGCAGCCCGCGCGTCACGAACACCTCGCAGAAGCTCGCCGACTCGGCGGCTATGACCAGGTCGCAGGCGAGCGCGAAGTTGCAGCCGAAGCCGTAGGCCGCGCCGTTCACGGCGGCGACGAAGGGCTTCTCGTTCTCCCAGACGTCGCGGATCAGCCGCCACCAGCCGTACCGACGGCCGTCCTCGCGGGCGATGTTGGCCTGGGCGCCACGCCGCCTCTCGGGCCTGATCTCGATGTGGTCCGCCTCGCTGAGGTCGGCGCCCGAGCAGAAGGCCCGGCCCGTGCCGGTGACCACCGCCGCGCGGATGGAGGGGTCGTCGCGCACCTCCGCGATCGCGGCGATGAGCGCGCTACGCAGCGATTTGTGCACGGCATTGCGCAGGTGCGGGCGGTTCAGCGTGATCCAGGCGATGCCGTCCGCGACCTTGAACTCCAGTCCGGCCTCGGAGAATTCGTCGAGCATGGTGTACCGCCAATCCGGTAGTGGGTGCGATGGTTCAGAACTGGGACGGGACGAGGGTGCCGGCGGCGCTGAACAGGCCCCGGATGCCCTGGACGAGACTGGTACGCAAGCCCTCGACGGGTACGGCGGCATCCCCGCGCAACTGACGCACTGCCCTGGATGGCGAACATGCCGTACATGCCGGCGTGCGTGTACAGCAGTCCGCCGCCGTTGGTGTTCATCGGCAGGGAGCCGCCGGGGCGGGTGGCCCCGCTCTCGATGAAGACGACGGCCTCGCCCCGTCCGACGCATCCGAGGTCCTCCACCCCGTAGAGGTGGATGCGCGCGTAGGCGTCGTAGACCATGAATGGTCGACGTCGTCGGCGGTCAGCTCCGCCTCGCTCAGGACCGTGGCCGAGGCCTCCCGGAAACCGGACCGCGGCAACGTACAGCGTGAGCGAGAGCCCGGCTCCGAAGTCCTCGTCCAGCAACTGACCTTTCACATCGGTCAGTTCGCCCCGGAACTGCCTGCGCGTATGGTCCAGCACGGTGAGCGGACGCAGCTCGACGCCCTCCGCGCGGGGGTCCACGGCGAACAGCTGGACCCTCTCGCCCCGCACGGCCGTCACGAGCAGGACATCAGCGATGTGCGCGTCCAGCACATGCGTGTTCGCCCCGCTCAGCCGCCCTCCGGCGGCGTCGTCCGAGACGGTCGTCCGAGCGCCGTGCACGTCGTCCGACGCGAGCGTGGCGACGCAGGCGCCGCGGCCGCCGTGCTCCTCGCTCCACGCGGGGGCGGGCCACTTGCCGCCCGCCGTGGTGCGCTGCCAGGCGCAGCGTGCCTCCCAGGAGCCGGCATCGTCGCCCCACTTCTCGCGGAACCGCGGCACCTCCGCGTCCAGGAACGACCTGAGTTCTTGAAGCAGTTGCTCCATCAGTCTCCTCCTCCCGCGATACGGGCGCCGAGCGGTTCCACGAACCTGAGGAAGCGCAGGACGTCCGACAGGTGGGTGCAGCCGAGGGTGCCGGGCAGGCGTGCCTTGACCTCGCTGTCCGCGGCACGCAGGGACGTGCCCAGCAGGGCATGGACGTTGCCCGACGCGAGCGGGCACTCCGGGAACGGCAGGGCCCGCGGGGTCACGGTGATCGCCGAGAGCACGAGCGAGTCCCGGTCGGCCACGGCGTGCAGCTCGTACTCGTGCAGGGAGCCCTCGCGCCCGTCACGATCCACGTGGCTGTCCCTGAAGTACTCGTAGATAGCCAACTCCTGTCCTTGCGCGGTGACTTCGAGGATGCGGCGCCTGTGCATGGAGCTGGACCGTGAGGGGTGTTCGAGATGGAAGTCGGCGGGGTGGTCGAGCATCGCGGGGAAGTCGGGGGCCTCGGGCGTCCGGCTCAGGAGGTGGCCGCCGGCCTGTGACAGGCGGTGCGCGGTGCCGTCCGCGGCCCAGCCCGTGCAGACGCCGACCAGGGGCGTGGGCCGCGGACGGGGTGGTTCGCCCAGCTCCGCGATCCTGCCGTAGCCCGAGACCAGTCGCACCGTCGGCAGGTCGTCGAGGAGGGCTGCGTCGAGCGATTCGGGCGGCAGCCCCGCGTCCGCGAGCGCCCGGAGCCTGGCGCGGAAACCGCTGACGGCGGGGTGGCCGGTCACGGCTTCGAAGACGGATCGCGGAAGCGGCGCCGTCAGCCGGGAGAGCACGGACCCGTTGTCGAGTACGGCGCTCAGGCGCGCGGACGCCGTTTCCGTGAGGCGGCCGTGTCCATCCACGACGGCGTCGCGCGCGGCAGCCCGCACGAGGAGGTCGTGGTCCCAGGTCGGATGTGGGGTCACCTGGAGGTCGGACGTGCGCCGCGCCGACGACGGCCGACGTGCGGGCAGCCGCGCGGCGACCCCGAGCAGGGCGGGCGGCGTACTGCCCGCGGTCAGCTGCACCATGGATTCATCACCTTCTGTATGGAACTTCCAGTACGGCTGCGGCCGTTCACATCAGACGGCGCAGGATCTCGACCGTTTCGGCCGGTCCGGCGCCGCCGATCACCGTGATGTCGAGCGTGCTGACTCCCGACTCGGCGAAGGCCGCCAGCCGCTCGGCGATCCAGGACTCGGGGCCGACGAGGTTGCCGAGGGACAGCCACTCAGCGGGCACGGCGGCAGCGGCCTCGGCGCGTCGCCCGGCCAGGAAGTGGTCCTGGATCTCGGCGGCCTCGCGCTCCCAGCCCATGCGGCGGGCCAGTGCGTTGTAGTAGTTCGACTGCCGTGAGCCCATTCCGCCCGCGTACAGCGCGATCCGGGAGCGGGCGGGGGCCAGGAGCCGGTCGGCGTCGAGGCCCTCGCCGACGGCCACGTCGACGTGTGCCACCACGTCCAGTGCACCGAGTACGGGATCCCTGCGTTTGGCACCGTCCCTCAGCGCGTCGCCGAAGGCCCGGTCGGCGCGCGCGGGCACGAATGAAGAAGGGCAGCCAGCCGTCGGCCGTCTCGGCGGCCGCGGTGACCGACCGGTCGCCGAGCGCCGCCCAGTACACCGGGACCGCGGGACCGACCGGCTGGTTGACGATCTTCAGCGGTCTGCCGCGCTCGGTCAGCAGGACGGTGACGGTGCGGCCCTCATAGCGCAGAGGCTCGCGCCGCCACACCATGCGGCAGACGTCGATGGTCTCGCGGATCCGGGTGACCGGCCGGTCGTAGCCGACCCCGTGGAAGCCCTCGACGACCTGCGGTCCGGACGAGCCGAGGCCGAGCGAGAACCGCCCCCCGCTGAGCTGGTCGCAGCCCGCGGCCGTCATCGCGAGCAGGGCGGGGCTGCGGCTGAACACGTTGAGAATCGCCGTACCGAGCCGGATACCCCCAGTGTGCGCGGCGAGGAACCCGATCGCGGACACGGCGTCGAAACTGTAACCCTCCTGGATCCACAGGCCGTCGACGCCCGCTGACTCCAGCGCGCGGATCTCGGGCAGCAGGGCTACGACGTCCTGTGTGTAGTCCAGGGTCACCGACAGGTCCATGGTGCGGCTCATTTCTCCGACAACTCCTCTCTGAGGACGACGACCTCCGGGTCCGGCAGGGTCTCCTCCACCGGACTGACGAGCACGAGGAACCGCAGGATCAGCAGGGTCACCAGAGAGCACATGGCAGCCGCCGCGAAAGCGGACCGGTAGCCGCCGACAGCGGCGGCGATGCCTCCGACGAACTGCCCGCCGGATCCGGTCGCGATGTCGAAGACCATCGTGAACGTGAAGGGGCGCGCGGACGTTCGTCGTCGGAGACACGGTTGAGCGTCAGGGCCGGCAGCCCCGGGCACTGGAACGCGATACCGATGCCCAGCGGCACGAGGCTCACGCAGATGCCCCAGACCGCCGCAGTGGCGGCGGAACCGGTGACGCCGAGGCAGATCAGCACCGTCGCCGTCCATCCGGTCCTGGCCGGTCCCATACGGTCCGGGACGTTGCCGCCGCCGATGCACACCAGGAGGACGACCACCGCGTAGAAACAGGAAGAGTCGCTGCGTGCCCGACGCGCGCAGGTCGTCGACGAACAGGGTGCGCCGGGGCACGAACGGGCGGATGGCGATTGATGCCATGGCCATGACGCCTCCGACAATCCCGACGGCGAGATCCGTGCCGTGCGGTCGGTCCATTCCGCGAGCGAAGAAGAAGCACAGCACCGCAAGAAAGCCTGATGAGGCTTCCCCGGAGCAGCCTGGGTGGCGTCGCCTCCATCGCTGTCCTGTCACCACGCTTCATTCGAGCTCGCGCTGGCTGTCCGCATCCTTGCAGGACAACATACCGTAAGCAATACGGTATGGTAATTGATTGATGATGACAGCCGCCGTGCGTCACATCAACGCCCTATGTCAGCAACCGATCCCAGCGCTTCAAGGAGAGGCCGATGAACGCTGCACCGATCGTGGGAACTCCGGTGGTACGCCCCGGGCACTTCCATCGACTGGGCATCGCATGCGAGCCCCGCCAGCACATGGACGCGTGGCTGCGCCGCGTGCTCGGGGCCCGGCCGCTCCAGGTACGGACGCGTCAGGTGCACGGCCTCCCGATAGGCACCCAGGACGGCAACCACTGGCAGGAGTCGGGTGTCGACATCCAGCTCCTGCGGCTCGGCCAGGACCCCGTCGCGCTGTTCACGGCGACGGCCGCCTCGGGGCCGCTGGGGCGCTACGTAGCGCGCTACGGTCCCGGGCTGCACTCGGTCGCCTGGACGATCGACGACCTGTGGGCGGCGGAGACGCTGCTGCGGCGCAGGAACGTACGGATCACCGGGGCCGATGTGCCGGGGCGGCATTTCTTCATGCATCCGGCGGACACATCGGGGCTGTTGGTCGAGTGGACGGACAGCGAGTTCGTCGACGACTCACGCGGCGGCGAGCCGACGGTCGACGGCCGGCCGGGACTCGTCGACGTACGGGGTGTCGCCTGGCTGACGGTGACCGTGCGCGACGCCCGAAAGAGCGCGGAGCTGCTCGCCTCGCTCATGGAGATGGCACCGGCTCCGGGACACCCGGTCGGGCAACACGAGGACTCCGTCGATCTACGCGTCGGCGGCGTGACGGTACGCCTCGTGTCACCCCTCAGCGGCCGCAGTCGGTACGCCGAGGCCCTGGAGCGGCACGGCGAGCGGCTGCACGGCGTGTGCCTCGTGGTGGACGAACTCGACACCGCACTGGGACAGTTGGAGGACGAGGGCGTGACGGTCGTCGAGCGTGCGGGGCCTCAGGCGTGGACGGATCCCGCGAGCACGCTCGGCCTGCCGCTGGAGTGGATCGACCGGCGGGCCCTGCCGGCCGGATGAGCGCGCTACCCGTGTGGAGCCTGATCTCGTCCACCGGGCCCCACTCCAGGGCGCGTCGGGCACGGTCCAGGAACGCGGTGCGGCACCGCCCGGCCCGGCCACGAGCCGGACCGTGCCGCCCGCGCCGGGGATCAGCCCCATCGCGATCTCGGGCAGCCGGACGCGGATGTCGGGATCGGCCGGGACCAGGGAGGCGAAGGACGGCACTGCGATCCCCGCGCCGATGAACGTCCGGACAACCGGGCCAGGAGTGCGGCGGTGCTTCCGGCGGTACTCATCGCATGCGAGCGGACCGGGTCGGGCCCGGTGTCGGACTCGGCCAGGTCGCCTCCGCTGCAGAAGTCCCCGCCCGCTGCCGCCCGGGCCCCAAACCACGAGAGGGTCTATGAGTAATGATGGACACCACAGCCGGAGATACCCCTGCTCCGGAACCGAGCGATGACACTGAAAAGCACTATGGGCACATTCCCGATCGGAAGGCCTGGGATATCGCTCTGGGCGGCGACGTCAGCACCGATCTCGACTTTCAGGTGTTCACAGGTGGGCGCGCACCCGAGGCTAGGAGGGTCGAGGCCCTTGTCCGAACGCCGGAAGTGGGTCTGTACCGGGCGCGCTACCGGGCGGGAGGCGGCGAGAACGGGTTGCACTCTCACCCCGGCGACTCAATCTGGCTGGTACTGGCGGGCTCTGTGCAGTTCTACGCCGAAAAGTCCAGGCTAGTCGCCGACCTCGGACCGGGGGGCGGCGTCATGATTCCTTCAGGCGCGACTTACCGATTCCAATGCACCCTGGATAGCGAAGTCGTCCGGTTCGCGGGCCCGCCACCGCCGCCAAGAGCACAAGCTTAGAGCGTTCTTCATCCGCGAAGCAGACTCGAAGGCCGAGGATCGGGGCGATCAGAGCTGACGAGCCTTCAACGCAACATCCGCTCACTTTGCGAATCTCTTCTTGCTGATGAGTTGTTGTGGAACGGTGTTGGTGTCGGCGCCAGTGGGTTGTCGGTGCACCTTGGTTCCCGTCGGCTCATTGAACCCTTCTCGGTAACGTCTCGTGACGGTTCGTGATCTTCGTCAGGCGGTGCGGCCGTGTTCCAGCTGGAGCAGGACGAGGGCGGCTCGGGCGATCCGGGTGATGCCGCTGGGGTCGAGGCTGGCCCGGCGCAGGGCCTTGAAGGTGACCTTGAGCAGGGCGTTGGCCCGCTCGGCGACCGCATGGACGCCTCGGATGACCGAGTTGAATGCCTGCTGCTCGTCGTCGAGTTCGCTGCCGTTGGGCCTCTTGACCGGGTGGCGGAAGCCGTCGCCGGCGTTCTCGTAGCCGAGGTCTGTCAGGGTGGGAATGTCCAGGGTGGAGGCGAGCCGGTTGAGGGCGTCGACCAGGCCGTGGGTGCGGGCGCAGGTGGTGTCATGCTCGCGGCCGGGGCGGACCGGGGAGACCCAGATCGGCCAGCCGTCGGGGGCGGAGACAACCTGGACGTTGCCGCCGTGGTGCTTGTGCTTCCCGGACCACCAGAGGTCGGCGCCTTTGGGGCCGGGGGCGGCGGCGCGGTCAGTACGGGTGACGGTGCCGTCCAGGTTGAGATGGGTGTAGCCGGCGGCCGCCGCCCGTTCCAGCGCGGTGCACAGATCCGGGGCGTGGTCGGCGAGCACGGTCAGCCCTTCGTGCACGTAGCGGTACGCGGTGGGCACCGAGACCCCGTTGTCCCGGGCGAGTTGGGCCAGCCGGGTCCCATCGACGAACCACCGCAGCACCAGGACACCCTGCTAGACGCCCAGAGCGCGGGTCCCCCTGCGGGTGCCGAGCCGTTCCCGGTGCTTGCGCAAGAGCTGGGCGAGAGTCTCGGCGGTCTCCCTGCCGACGTCGAGTGTTGCGGTGTAGGTGATACTGGTCAACGCGTGAAGCCTCTGGGTTCCGGAACGTGATCTTCGCAGACCTGTTCCTACCAGGGGCTTCTCGCGTATCTGATGCCGGGTCAGGCCCGTCTGATGGCCCTGGTCAGCCAGGAAGATCGCGGATCTGTCGGACGGGCGGCGTGGCCAATACTCTGAGCCCCATCCGCACTACCTGGGGAGAGTCATGACAAGTAGGTTCACCGAGTTGGCCGTTGACTGCCACGATCCGGAGAGGCTCGCGGCCTTCTGGTGCGAGGTCCTGGACTTCAAGGTGATCGACCGGAGCGAGGGCAAGGTCGAGATCGGCTCCTGGATGCCGACCATCGAGGATGTTCGGGCCCGCCAGATGCCGCCCACCCTGCTGTTCATCCAGGTACCTGAGGGCAAGACCGTGAAGAACCGGCTTCACCTCGACGTCAGCCCGATCGACGGCAGCACCGAGGATGAGGTGACCAGATTGCTCGGCCTCGGCGCCACCAAGACGGATGTGGGCCAGGGGTCAGACCGAAACTGGGTGGTCATGGCCGATCCCGAGGGCAACTAGTTCGACGTCGTACGCACCCTGGCACCGCAGAACTAGGCCGCGAGCGGACACCCGCACCCCGTCACACACCGCAACCGTCACGTTGCCGAGAAGACCTCATTGAGCCTTTCCCAGTAACAGATCATGACGTTGTGCGATCAGGTGGTGAGGTTGTGCTCGAGTTGGAGCAGGACGAGAGCTGCGGCGGCGATCTGTGTGATGCGGCTGGGGTCGAGGCTGACCATGCGCAGGGCCTTGAAGGTCGTCTTGAGCAGGGAGTTGGCACGCTCACAGACGCCGTGGATGCCGCAGATGACCGTGTTGTACGCCTGTTGCTCTGCGGTCAGCGCGCTCTGGCGGGTTTCTTGACGGGGTGAGGGAAACTGCCGCCGGTGTTTTCGTAGCCGAGGTCGACCAGGGTCGGCATGTCCAGCTCGGCCGGCCGTCCAGGGTGGAGATGACCTGTGCGTTTCCACCATGGTGCTGCGTTTTCCGGACCCCCAGAGGTCTGCGCCGTTGGGGCCCGGAGCGGCGGCGTGGTCGGTGCGGATGACAGTTCCGTCGAGGTTCACATGCGTCAGCCCGGCCGCCTTCGCCAACGCCGCGACACCCACCACGCCCCCGAACATGGGAACGGGTCACGGACGGTCCGCAGCCGTCACGTTGAGTCGAACACGGGCGTGTCGGGCGATGGTGTACTCGTCGAATCCCGCACACCGCCGCAGCAGGCGCAGCAGGCGCGGGCGGTCTTCGACATCGAGGTCGGGATGGTCGACGGCATGCCGGACGGCCGCATAGAGGAGCCGTTGCCGTTTGCCGAGAATCCGGCCCCAGTCGGCACTTGTGTAGTTCAGCTCCCAAGCGACGCTGGGTCTGAAGTCGGCGTGGTAGAGCTCGCGGCCCCAGCGCAGAAACGAACTCCGCGCGCGGTTCCCGGTTCACCGGTGCGGGCGTGCTTCGCACGAACAGCCAGAATTCGTTCAGCCGGCCGTCCGCGAGCAGAACACGTTGCCGCCCGGCTGCGCGGCGGCTCCCGCCGGACTGCTGCGGGCGATGGTTCGCGGAAGACCCAGGGTCTTCATGGGGCGCCTGTAGGCGCAGGCCGCGCTGCACCTGGTGCACCGCCACGGGGTGACGTCGGCGGAGGGGACGGCCTTCCACCTTGCCGGGCTGCTCAACGGGGCCGAACGCACCGGCTTGGGCACAGGCCCTCTCACCGACTACCTCGTGCGTGACGAGACCCCACCGTCCGCGCTCGTCGAGTGGGCCGCCCGTGCTGCCGGCACCGATCCGTGCCTGACCAGGCCGGCCGGGCAGGAACCCGTGCTCACCGAGCCACCCCGCGGGCCGGGGAAGACCGGCCGGACGGCCCTCGTCAGCCGTCAGTCGTACGTGTAGAAACCGCGCTTGGTCTTCCGGCCCAGCCAACCCATCCGTACGTACTGCTTGAGCAGCGGCGGGGGCCAGTATTTGGGATCGCGGTACTCCTCGTACATGCGCTCGGCCATGTCCTGGACGATGTCCAGGCCGATCAGGTCGCTGAGCCTGAAGGGTCCCATCGGGTGGTTGAAGCCGAGCCTGAGGACCGAGTCGATGTCCTCCATCGAGGCCACGCCGCGCTCGAAGGCGCGGATGGCGTCCAGGAGGAACGGCACGACGAGCAGGTTGCCGATGAAGCCGGGCACGTCCTTGATGATGACCGGGGACTTTCCGAGGGCCTTCGACAGATCGACGGCGGCCCGGACGGTCTCCTCGCTCGTCGCCGGGGTGCGGATGACCTCCACCAGGTCCATGAGGGGGACCGGGTTGAAGAAGTGCAGGCCGACGACCCGCTCGGGGGCGCACGTCTCGGCCGCCATGATCACGAGCGGGATCGTCGAGGTGTTCGAGGCGAGGACCGCGGTGGCAGAGGCGTGGCGCTCGAAGTCGCGGAAGAGCTCACGCTTGAGGTCGACGTCCTCGAACGCCGCGTCGATCACGATGTCGGCTCCGGCGATGTCCGCCCGGTCCGTGGAGGTGCGCAGGCGGGCCAGTGCCTGGGCTGCCTGTTCCCCGGTGAACTTCCCCTTCTCGACGAACTTCGCCAGCCCGGCGGCGACCCGTGCCCGACCTGCCACTACGGCCTGCTCGTCCCGCTCGACGCCGACCACGTCGAAGCCGAGGGAAACGGCCGTCTGCGCGATACCGGCCCCCATGGTGCCGAGGCCGACTATCGCGAGTGTCTTGAACTCCACGCGCACTCCTTGTCTTCGGGTGCTGCTAGAGCACGGGTGTCCTGGTGGACTCGGAGGCCCCGGTGTCCTTGTCGATGTCCGCGACCAGCTTGCGGCGCAGTACCTTGCCCGTCGGCGTGGTCGGGAGTTCCGGCAGGAAGACGATGTCGTCGGGGGTCTTCGAGCTGCGCAGTCGGCCGCGGACGAACTCGCGCAGGACGTCGGCGTCCGGCCGCACGCCGGGCTGGACGACGACGAACGCGCCGATGCGCTGCCCCCATTCGTCGTCCGGGATGCCGGCCACGGCCACGTCCGCCACCCATTCGTGCTCGGTGAGCACGCTCTCGATCTCCGATGGGGCGATGTTCTCGCCGCCGCGGATGATGGTGTCGTCGGACCGGCCCTCGACGAAGATGAAGCCGTCCTCGTCGATATGGCCGCGGTCACGGGTGGGGAACCAGCCGGCGCTGTCCAGCCGACTGCCGGCCTCCAGGTATTCACCGGCGACCTGCGGGCCGCGTACGACGATGTCTCCCACCACGCCGGGAGGGCACGGCAGCCCGTCCGGGGCATGGACCTCGATCTCCACGCTGGGCAGCGCACGGCCCACCGACCCCAGTCTCGCGCGCACGGCGGGATCGTCGCTCGCGGCGGCCGTACGGTGGTCGTCCGGTCCCAGCACCGCGATGGAGGAGGCGGTCTCGGTGAGGCCGTAGGCGTTGACGAAACCGGTGCCGGGAAAGAGCCGCAGCGCCTCCACGAGCACGGGTACGGCGATCTTCGCGCCGCCGTACGACATCGACCGCAGCGTCGAAGGGCCCCGCACGCCGGAGTGGACGAGTTCGCTGACGATGCGCACGAGCATCGTCGGCACCACCATCGCGTGCGTGACGGCCTGGGTCCGGACGCGATGCAGCCAGTCGGCGGCGCTGAAGTGGTCGAGATACACGATCCGGCGACCGGCGTACAGGTTGGAGAGCAGGTTCGCGACGGCGGCGATGTGGTAGGGCGGCACGCTGACGATGGTCGCGTCGCTCTGCTCGGCCGACGCGAACTCGACGGAGCCGAAGATGTAGGACGTCAGGTGCCGGTGCCGCAGTACCGCGCTCTTCGGGGCGGCGGTCGTCCCGCTCGTCATCAGCAGCACGGCGATCGAGTCGGGGTCCGGGTCGGCGGGCTCGGTTTCGTGATCGGCGGCAACGGCCGTCGGTCCGGCGAACTCCTCCAGCGTCACGGCCGCCATGCCCCGGACCCGCTCGGGTGAGTCGGTTATCACGAGCGGCCTGGCCTGGCGGCCGAGGACGTCGTCCAGCTGCTCGTCGCTCAGCCGGTAGTTGACCGGCAGGAACGGCACGCCGGCGGAGGCCGCGGCGAACAGGGCGACCGGAAACGCGGGACCGTTGCCGCCGAGGTAGACGACGGTGCCGGCATCGGCGGCCCGGACGAGATCCGCGCCCGAGCGCGCCCGTCGGGCGAGTTCGCGGGCGGTGAGGCCGTCCGTGCGGTCACCGATGAGGATCCGGTCGGGCATCCCCTCGACCACCATGTCGAGGAGCATCGTGAGGTTCATCGCGGGTGCGGTCCGTTCAGTCGGACGCCGGCAGCGCCTTGGCTGCCTTCTGCGTGAGTTGGCTGTCGCCGAAGGTCAAAGGGCCGATTCCGGCCTTGGTGCACAGCACCTCGATGCCGCTGGCGTCGTCCGTGTACCGCTTGCCGAGCTGGATCGGTGGGCCGTCGCTCACCTGTGGGGCGGGGGGATCGGGGGCCGTCGTGCGCATCTCCGCGCCGGCGCACATCAATACCGCGGGGCTGGCGGAACCCTTGACGACGATGACTTCGCACGTCGAGTTCTGTCCGCGCAGCCGGTTGCCGACCTGCAAACTCATATCGTCCTCCTCGGCGACGGGCATTGCTTGGGCACTGCTGATGCCGTCCGTCCCGCAGAGCGGCCGGGGCCGTCTGGAAGGGATGCCGCATCACCCATACCGTAAGGTATATAGTACAGGGGTCAATAGGTGCGAGGGGTGCGACGGTCGGATCGCGCGCCGGGCCGACTACTGGGACACGAGTCTGCCGGGGAGATGATCCAGGGCGAGGACGTCTCGCCCCTGGTTCCCGCCGCGTACTGAAGTCGCACACGTACGGCAGGTGCCGGCGGAGCCTCCGCGGGAGGCGGGACCGGTGCCGGCGTCAGGAAGATCCCCGTGCAAGCAGGCTTGTCGGCTGCGCGACCGCGCAACTCCTCACTGCACGCTGCGCCGAGAGGTGCCGCGTGCGCTGACCGGCGACGTGCGGGCGGAGGAAGTGACCCGAGAGATGGGAGGGTGCAACCGCATGACCTGGACCGAGCCACTCATCAGGCGGATCCCCGCCGCCGGCGTGGAACTGGCCGCCGAGGAATATCCGGTGGACGCGCCGAAGGGCACCGCGCTGTTCCTGCACGGCGGGGGCCAGACCCGCCATTCGTGGAAGGGCGCGGCCCTGACGCTTGCCAGGAGCGGCTGGCGCACCTTCTCGCTCGACACCCGCGGTCACGGCGACAGTGGGTGGGCGCCGGACGGGGACTACTCGATGGACGTCCTCGTGGCCGATCTCGTCGCCGTGGCAGCCCGGGTCGGTGAGGGCGATCCGCGTCCTCCCGCGCTGATCGGCGCGTCGATGGGCGGCCTGACCTCGCTGCTGGCCGTCGGGGAAGGGCTGGTGGACGCCCGCGCGCTCGTGCTCGTCGATGTCGCCCCTCGCATGGCACGGGACGGCGCCGAACGGGTCTCCGGGTTCATGCGCCGCCACGTCGACGGCTTCGCCACCCTGGAGGACGTCGCCGCCGCGGTGTCCGAGTACAACCCGCAGCGTCGGCGTCCGAGAAGTCCGGACGGGTTGCGCAAGAACGTGCGCCTGGCCGAAGACGGCCGCTGGTACTGGCACTGGGACCCGGCGCTGGTGCGGCGGGACGCCGACGGGCCCAGGCGGCAGCCCGACCCGGAGCGGCTGCGCGAGGCGGCCCGCGCCATCGGCGTTCCCACCCTCCTGGTCCGCGGTGCCCAGTCGGACGTGCTCAGTGAGGAGGGGGTGCGCGGGCTCCTGTCGCTCGTGTCCGGCTCGCGCGCGGTCGACGTCGCCGGCACCGGCCATATGGTGGCCGGCGACGACAACGACGCGTTCATCGACCAGGTAGGGCGATTCCTCGGCACCGTGTGACCGCGCAGACCCAACGGGTCCTGGGCCTCCGTGACCCGTCCGGTCCTGCGGTGGGTCACCCCCGCCGGGGGTGACTCACCGGCCCTTCCACTGCGGTGCGCGCTTCTCCGCGAAGGCGCGAGCCCCTTCGAGCGCGTCCTCGCTCTTGAACACCTTGGAGTTTTCGGCTTCCTGCGCCGCGCGCGCCGCGGCGACGCCTTCGGTGAGCGTCACGCGCATGAGCTTCTTCGTCGCGAGGACGCCGAGCGGGCCGTTCTCGCCGATACGGCGGGCGAACTCCAACGCGGCGCCGACCACGTCTCCGGCTGGAACGACACAGTTGACCAGCCCCAGCGCACACGCGCGCTCGGCGTCGATCAGATCTCCGGTCAGCCCGAGTTCGAGAGCGATCGCGAGGGGGATGCGGCCGGGCAGCGTGGTTCCGCCGCCGGCGGCGAACAGGCCGCGCTTGACCTCCGGGATGCCGAACCTGGCCTTGTCGGAGGCGACGACGATGTCGCAGTTGAGCAGGAGCTCGAACCCTCCGGCGACGGCGGTGGCGTTGGCGGCACCGATGACGGGCTTGGGGTACTCGCCTCGGCTGAACATCGTGAAATGCGTGTTGTCGGACTCCGGCCCGGAGGAATCGGAACCGGAGGCGAACGCTTTGAGGTCCATGCCGGCGCAGAACGCCCGGTCGCCGGCACCGGTCAGCACCACCGCGCGTACCGCGTCGTCGTCCAGGCAGTCACGCAGCGCCCGCGAGAGTTCGGCGATCAGGCCGGGGCTGAGGGCGTTGCGCTGGTCGGGGCGGTTGAGTGTGATGACCTCGGCAGAGCCTTCACGACGTCGGAGCAGATCCATCTCGACCGCCTTTTGGTGGGTGTTTCGCTGAAGGGTGTCCGGCCCGGCGGCCCGACCGTCTTCCGCCGGTGGTGTGGCGCCGGCATACAGTCGGTTGCGGGACTGCGGCGGCCAGGCGCGTGCTCTACCGGTATTCTATCCGGTAAAGGTTCCGGGAATGATTTCGGTAAGCTACCACCGGCTGATCGGAGGGACAACGGCGCGGTGCAGCTGTCGGAGGGGCCGTGACGCGGGGCCGACACCATCGTGGTGCTGCTCGAGATCGTCGGTCGGGCGCGGGTCAGGCTGATGCTGTTCGTTCCCCGGGCGGAAGGCCGGTGCCGAGGCGGTGCGGTGACGGCTGCTCACAGGAATCGCCGACGACTCGTCGAGCGTCCGCCGCGTGGCGGAACGGATCGCGGGTGAGGTGCCCGTTCCGACCCGGTTCACCAGAACCGCGCTGAGAACCAGCAGGCGGCGACGTGGTCCGGGGCGGTCGACCAGCCGTCGCGGCAGCGTTACGGTAATCCCTTACCGTATGCCATGCCGGGAGGCATTGGCTGGTACCGTGTCAGTCAGTTCGGAGCGCGGGCTCGGCCTACGCTCGGGCCGGGCCGGTGGGGTGGTGACAAGGAGGAGAAGCAGCGTGACCAAGGCCGATTCCGCCGGGACGCGTAAGCGTCGTCAGCGTAACTCGATCAACGCCGAGGAGATCCTCGGGGGTGCCTTCGAGGTCGCGCGGGGCACCTCGCTCGACCAGCTGAGCATGCCGATCCTCGCCGAGCATCTGGGTGTCGGCGTCACCAGCATCTACTGGTACTTCCGGAAGAAGGAAGAGCTGCTCAATGCGATGACGGACATCGCCGTCGACAAGTACCTGCGGCTGATGCCGGAGGTCCGGGCGGATGACACCTGGCAGAACATGCTGTCCTCGCACTTCCGCGTGCAGCGCGAGATCCACCGCGAGGATGCGGTCCTCTCCGATCTGCTGTTGATCCGCACCTCCACATACAGTCGTGAGGCGACCCGCCGCATCATGGAACTGCTCGAGTCCGTGGTGGCGAAGCTGGTCGCGGACGGTTTCACGCCCGACAACGCGATGATGGTGTGCAACGCCATCGGTGTGTACACCCGCGGTTCGATCATCCACGAGCGCATCCTTCGGCTGGCCAACGCGCCGATGACCGACCCCGCCCGCCAGCGTCGCATCACGGACTGGTTCCACTTTCCCGTCCTGGACGGCTTGATCGACCGCCATCCGATCTCCGGGACGAGCGACGAGGACTTCGAGTTCGGCGTTGCGCGCCTGATGTGCGGGTTCGAGGTACTCCACAGCGAGCAGAGCCAGGGGCCTCGCAGGACGTCACGCGGATCGACGGCCGCGCGGAGCACGACGACCGCCCGTAAGGCCCCTGCTCGCAAAAAAGCCGGATCCTGACGGCTTCCGGGGATCGCTGCGACACCGGGCCGGTTCGGCCGTGTCGAGGCCGGTTCCCGCAGGGCTCGGCCGACAGTCTCCCAGGCGCATCAGGCCCTTCGCGTCCTCGTGGGATGCATGTCGCCAAGGGCTGGGCCGGAGCCTTGGGCGCCGTGTCGGCCGGGCAGGTTCAGAGCCGCTCGCCGGGCGCGGTCACCAGCGTGGTGCGACGCCCGGCGGCGACGAGCCTGCCGCCGGGCCCCAGTGTGCTCGTGACGCAACCGGGCCCTGCCTGGACGGGAACCGGGACCCTCGCGGTTCGGCTCGCCGGCCGCTACCTGCGGACGGCGGCAGGGTCCCACCGCAGGGGGAGGCTGTTCAGCCCCAGCAGCATGCTGCGCGATTCGTCGAACGAGATGTCCGGATCGATCTCGTACACCGGAATGCGCTTGTGCCACTCCTCGTAGGCGATCACCAGCTCCTGTCGCGCGAGGTGAGACCCGAGGCACCGGTGGGGCCCCGCACCGAACGCCAGATGCGAGATGTCGGTGCGGTCGAAGTCGACCGTCGTGGCGTCCGGGAAGTGCTGCTCGTCGCGGTTCCCGGACGGCAGGCTGAGGATGAACCGCTGGCCCTTCTTCACCGGGCAGCCGTCCACTTCGGTGTCGGTCATCGCCGTCCGCACGATGTTCACGACCGAGTAGACGCGGAGGAACTCCTCGATCGCGTTGGGAATCACCGACGGGTCGGCCGCGATCCGCTCCCGGTCGGCCGGATGGCTCGCCAGATGGTGGAAGCCGTAGCCGAGCGAGGCGGTGACGGTGTCCAGACCGGCCTGGAACAGCAGGAGATAGAAGGAGAGCAGCTCCTGGTGCGGGATCGGCTCACCGTCGATCTGCCAGTCCATGGCGCGCGAGATGAGGTCGGAGCCGCGCTCCTCGGCCGGCGTCTTCCTGCGCTCCTCCAGGATCTGCGACAGGTATGCGGTGACCTCGGTCTGGGCCCGGACCGAGGTCCGGTACGCTTCGGCCCGATCCGTCGACTCCGGGTGCAGGATGTCGGTCTCCCACGCGATGAACTTGTCCAGTTCTTCGACCGGCAGGCCGATGATGTGCTCAAGGAAGATGCTGGTCGGGAACCTGAGCGCGAATTCCTTGGCGAAATCGCAGTGACCGCGGTCGATGAACCCGTCGATGATTTCGTTGACGCGCGCGCGGAGGGAGCCTTCCAGGCCGGCGACGGTGCCGGGTGAGAAGGACGAGGCGAGCAGCCTTCGCCACTTCACGTGGACCGGGCCGTCGATCTGATGCGGCACGAGGGTGAATGCCGCCTCCTTGCCGGTCACCGGATCGTAGAACTTGCTGTGGAACACGTCGGCGCGCTGGGCGACCTCCTGCACCAGGTCGTAGGTGGTGTAGATGATCTGGCCGGTGCCGAGCGTGTGTGCCGGTCCGGCGTCCCGCAGGGAGTCCAGTTCCGCGTAACCGGCGAGCGGTTCGCGCCTGCCGCCCTGCATCACCAGGTCACTGTGGGGGCATCGCTGTGCGATCAGCGCATCCCGCTCATCCGCATCGCTCTTGGTCTGCTCCGTCTGCGCCATGTCGCTCCTTTGCGCTCCCGCATCCGTGCAACGCTTTTACTGTTGCAAGTCCCGTGATGCTTACGGTAACGACTCCAGTCGTCGGTCACAATGGGGTGGTCGATGTTTCGCCGGGCGGGAACGGTGGCGGTCACCGCGGCTGCCGCAGCCGAGGCCGCAGAGCCGCAGTGGAGCGTCCCTTGATGGCGGACCACCACACACCGGCGCCGTAGGCGAGGTCGTCGAGGCGGCGTGCGACGCCGTACCTCAGTGGATCCAGAGCGGCGCCCTGGTGCAGGTATTCCAGAGCGACGTCGGTCACCGCGGCCAGCGCGGTGGCCCGGCGTGCCCGGCGGGAGATCGCGCAGCCGGCCACCGTGAGGGGCCACCAGTGCCGGGTCAGCAGCGCGGACGTCTGAGTGAGCGCGCCGAGCGCGCCCATGGCCGTCAGTGAGCAGGCCAGCCGTACCGGGTGCTCCGTGCCGTCCAGTTTCCGGCAGACCCGCAGGACGGTCGTCGCGCCGACGGCGCCGGCCACCGGGAGCGACCAACGGCGCTGGGCGACAAGGGCGAGGACGACGGCGCCGCTCCAGGGGGCGAGGACCGCGGGCGCGATGAACTCCGGGTGTCGTTCGGCGAGCGGGTGCGCTCCCGTCCCGTAGGCGGCCTTGCGTCGAAACCAGTCCCCGAGGCGGCCGCGGTGCTCGTGGGCGGCGTGGACCGAGGGGTCGTAGCGCACCCGCCGGCCGCTCTTGATGGCGCGCCAGCAGATGTCGACGTCCTCGCCGATTCTCAGCCGCTCGTCGAACCCTTCGTCCAGGGCGTCGACGCGTGCGACGGCGCAGGCCGTGGAGGCCCAGGAGACGGGTGTCCCGGGGCGTACCAGGGCGGGGCGGCTGCCCAGGTCGAGTGAGGAGCGTGTGCGCTCGTACCGTCCGATCCAGGTCGAGGAGCCGGGCGTTTCGAGAGCGGTGACGCGGGGGACGGCCAGGGCGACCCGCGGGTCGCAGAAGTGCCGCAGCAGTGTCGGGACCGTGTCCTTGGGCAGGACGACGTCGGAGTCGACGAAGACCACATACGGTGTGCCGACCAGGCGAAGGCCCGCGTTACGGGCTCCGGCGGGACCGACGTTGACCCTCAGGGGGACGAAGCGCGCGCCATGCCGTGCGGCGGCCGCCTCGACCGGAGCGCGGTGAGTCGACGCGTCGTCGACCACGATCACTGGGGTGTCCGGCCCGATGCTCGCCAGCAGGCGGTCGAGCTCGCGCGGGCGGTCGCGGACGGGGACGACGACCGTGTACCGGGGGTCGTCGGGCAGGGGCAGGGCGCGGACGACCGGGTGCGCGAGACCCGCCTCCAGGAGCCGGTCCGCCAGGAGGGCGCCCGCCCGGTCCCGGACGTGGACCGTACGACCGGTCAGCAGTGGACGTGCCCGCCGGGTCAGGCGCAGCAGCCGCAGAGGGGAACCACCGAGGAGGGTGCGGCCGCCGTCCAGGACGCGGGTGTCACGATCGAGCGCCACGACGAATCCGAGAGGCAGCGTCATCTCCCCGCCGCCTTCGTGCCAGGTCGGTCGCGGGCCGCAAGGTCCAGGAGGCGGCCACGCTCGTCCGTCGTTGCGGCGGTGATCTGGCCGACGAGCCGGGACACCATGGTCCGCACATGCCGGCGGCCCTCGTCGGCCGATGCGCCGGCCGGGTCGCCGAGCACGCCCGACGGCGAGACGGCTTTGACGCCATGGGCCGTCAGCAGAGGCATCAGGACATCCAGCGGGCGGGTGTCGCCGGCGACGGCTTCGCGGATCCGTACCTCCTCAGGGGCGAGATACAGCATGAGCGAGGTCTCGGTCCGGCCGGCGTGGGCGTCGCCTCCCGTGATACCGCACCCGGCCCAGGCGACGGCGTGCCCCTCGGCGTGCATGGCGCCGAGGGCCGCGTCCAGGGTGGCGGTGTTGCCGCCGTGGCCGTTGACGAAGACGACGCGCCCGGCCCAAAGCGACAGTGAGCGCACGGTTTCGACGATCACGGCGTGCAGGGCCTCATGTCCGATGGAGACGGTGCCGGGGAAGCTGGCGTGCTCGCCGCTGGCGCCGTAGGCGAGCGTGGGCGCCACCAGGGGCGGTGGGGTGAGACGGGCGGAGAGTTCCTCGGCGACACGGCCGGCTACGGACTCGGCGATGACGCTGTCGGTGTTCAGTGGCAGATGCGGCCCGTGCTGCTCGGTCGAGCCGATCGGAACCAGGACCAGGCTCTTGGCGGAAACGGTGGTCCAGGCCCGGTGCGCGAGCCGGTTGTGCCGTGCCGTCGTCATCCGGCGACCGGGGCGGGGGCACTCGTGCCGCCGAGGGTCAGGGCGAACCCGGGAGGAATCGCAAGGTCGTCGGGGGACAGCTCGTGGACGGACGAGCGGCCCAGACCCAGCACCGCGGAGTCGAGGCCGCCGCGCAGGATGTCCAGCACGTTCTCGACACCGGCCTGGCCGTTCGCCGCCAGGCCCCACAGGTACGCGCGCCCGATCAGGACGGCCCGGGCGCCGAGCGCCAGCGCCTTGGCCACGTCGCTGCCGCGCCGGACGCCGCCGTCGAGCAGGACTTCGATGTCATTGCCGACGGCGTCCACGACGGAGGGGAGCACCCGGACGGTGGCGGGGGTGGTGTCCAGGTTGTTGCCGCCGTGGTTGGACACCGAGATCGCCGCCACCCCGGCGTCGACGGCCCGTTTGGCGTCGTCCACCCGGGTCACGCCCTTGAGCAGGAAGGGCCCGCCCCATTCCTTGCGGAGCCAGGCGACGTCCTCCCAGGTGGGCGGGGTGGTCTGCATCCACTCGCCGTAGGCGCCGAAGAAGGTGGGTGCTTCGCCGCGCGGGGGGCGGAGGTTGGGGACCGTGAGGTCGGGAAGCCGGCCGGAGCGCAGGTACGTCCACAGCCACCGGGGGTGGGGCAGTACGTCGGGAGCGAACTTCGCCATGGTCCTCACGTCGAGCTTGTCGGGGATCTGCGGGCTTCCCCAGTCGCGGCCGTGGGAGAAGGACCAGTCGAGGGTGGCGATGAGCGCTTTGGCGCCGGCGGACCTGGCCCTGTCCATACGCTGCACCATGCTGTCCCGGGTGCCGCTCCAGTACAGCTGGAAGAAGGTGTCGGTGTTGGCCGCGACGACCTCCTCCACCGGTTTGCTCGCGAAGGAGCTCAGCCCCATGATGACGCCCCGGTTCGCCGCGGCCCGTGCCACGGCGACCTCTCCTTCCGGGTGGACGGCCTGCACACCGGTGGGAGAGATCAGCACGGGGAACGCCGTCTCGACGCCGAGGACGGTCGTGGTCAGGTTGCGTTCGGCGTGATGGCCCACGACGTGAGGGGCGAAGCCGAGATCGACGAAGGCCGCGGCGTTGTCGTCGATCGTACGGCCGCTCTCGGAGCCGGCGACGAGTGCTCCGTAGACGCTGCTGGGCAGACGTTTTTTCGCCCGGCGCTGGGCCTCGGCGACCGTCTCGAACCAGGGGTTCTGGGGCATTCGTCAACTCTTCTCGTGCTGGGATGATGGAGCCTGGGCGAGCCGCAGCCCGGCCAAGGGGTCCTGGGCGCAATCGCTGACGGGAGGGCGTTCCAGGTCCGCGCGGAGGGCCGGCAGCGGCAGGTCGACCGGCCGTCGCCGGGAGTGGTCCTGGGAGGGGCGCGGCAGGAGGGCCCGGTCCGCCGGGCGTTCGGCCAGCAGATCCTCGCCGTAGCCCTGGACGCATTCGGGGTCGGGGCCGTCCAGCGGCAGCCCGGTGAAGAACTTGGCGGCCATGCAGCCGCCCTTGCACGTGTCGTAGAACCCGCAGGAGGCGCAGGCTCCGCCGGTCTGAGGCGAACGCAGGTCGCGGAACAGCGCGGACTCCCGCCACACCCCGGTGAAGCCGCCGGGATCGCGCACGTTCCCGGCGAGGAACTCGTCGTGGATCGCGAAGGGGCACGCGTACACGTCCCCGACCGGGTCGACCAGGCACACCACCCGGCCGGCGCCGCACAGGTTGAGGCCGGGCAGCGCCTGACCGTAGGCGGACAGGTGGAAGAACGAGTCACCGGTCAGCACCGACTCGCCGTGTGCCAGCAGCCAGTCGTACAGCAGGCGCTGCTGCTCCCGGGACGGGCGCAGGTCGTCCCAGACATCGGCGCCGCGGCCGGACGGGCGCAGCCGGGTGAGCCGCAGCTGGGCGCCGTAGCGGTCGGCGAGTGCCTTGAAGGCGTTTAGCTGGGGGATGTTGTGCCGGGTGCACACGACGGAGAGCTTGAAGTTCTTCATCCCGGCCGCGGCGAGGTTCTCCATGGCCCGAAGCGCGGTGGCGTACGAACCGGCCCCGCGCACCGCGTCGTTGACCTCCGGGGTCGCCCCGTCGAGGGAGATCTGTACGTCGACGTAGTCGTTGCGGGCCAGCCGGCGGGCCGCCTCGGGGGTGATGCGGACGCCGTTGGTGGAGAACTTCACGCCGACGTGGTGGCTGGTGGCGTAGTCCAGGAGGTCCCAGAAGTCGGGGCGGACGGTGGGTTCGCCGCCGCCGATGTTGACGTAGAAGACCTGCATGGCCTCCAGCTCGTCGATGACGGCCTTCGCCTCGCTCGTGCTCAGCTCGCGCGGGTCGCGCCGTCCGGAGCTGGACAGGCAGTGCGCGCAGGACAGGTTGCAGGCGTAGGTGAGTTCCCAGGTCAGGCAGATCGGCGCGTCGAGGCCGTACTCGAACAGGTCGACCAGTCGCCGTGTGCCGTGGGCGGTCAGTGCCGGTGAGGTCATGGGGCGGTCCTTTCGACGACCATGGACGACCGGGCCAGGGCGGTCAGGGCCGTGGTGAAGCGGGGGAGTTCGGCGGCGCCGACACCGGCTTGCGCGCAGGCGGCCCGGGCGGTGGGCACGTGAGGCAGAGCCCGCAGGACGGCGAGCAGGCGGAGGTCCTTGACGAACGACAGCCGGCGGGTGCCGAAGTGGTACAGCAACGCGCCGAAGGGTTCCGGCCGCACCGAGACCTGCGGATGCAGGTCCCAGGGCCGGTCGATGTCCATGTCGGTGTTCACGGTGGGCACGTTGGTCCCCGCTCGCCTAGTAGACGCCGCACATGCCGTCGATCGAGACCTCCTCGATGAGGTCGTCCTCCTCGATCAGCGACTCGGGGGCCAAAACGTCCCCGGCGCCGGACTCGGCGTCGGCGACGGGGGCGGGCTGCGGGGGCAGGGAGTGGAGCGGGCTCATGCGAACCTCCTCGACGGCCGCGGCGATCCGGTCGACCGGACGGTCCCGGTGCCGCGGGTTCCTGTACCGTGAGGCTAATGGCACTCGGTGTCAAAACGGAAGGGTCGTGCGCCATGCCGAGGAACGGCCCTGGTCGGCGCCCCGATGTCGTCGTGGTGGGGGCCGGTGCCAGCGGTGCCGCGCTGGCGGCGCGGCTGAGCGAGGACCCCGGCCGCTTGGTCCTGCTGCTGGAGGCCGGACCGGTGCCGCGTCAACTGTCTGACTTCCCACCGCAGTTGCTGGACGCCCGGCTCGTCCCCGGTGCGCAGGCGCAGTGCGCCGCGGTCTCGCACCACCCGGTCCGCCTCACCCCGGACCGGCCATACTCGGTACCGCGGGGGCGGGTGCTCGGCGGTTCCACCACCGTGAACGGAGGCTACTTCGTACGGGCCCGGCGCGAGGACTTCGCCCGCTGGTCGGCCGCGGGCGGGGCGGACTGGTCGTACGACCGCATGCTGCCGTTGCTTCGCGGCCTGGAGACCGACCTGGACCACGGCGCCGACGCCGTGCACGGAGACCGGGGGCCGGTACGGATCCGGCGCACGGACCTGAGGCATCCGGCCGCCGCGGCGTTCGGTGACGCCGCCCGCGAACTGGGCCTGCCGCACGAGCCCGACAAGAATGCGCAGGACGTTCCGGGCTTCGGCCCGGTTCCGACGAACACGGTGGACGGTCTGCGGGTCAACACCGGCATCAGCCATCTCCTGGGCGCCCTCGGCCGGCCCAACCTCACGGTGACGGGCGACTGTCCGGTTCACCGGGTCGTCGTCCGCGAGGGCCGGGCGAGCGGAGTCGTCGTCGAACACGACGGTGGGTTCGAGGTACTGGAGGCCGGCGAGGTCGTGCTCTGCGCGGGAGCCTTCGCCTCCGCGCACCTGCTGCACCGGTCGGGAATCGGCCCGGGTGCGGTGTTGACGCGGGCGGGCATCCCCGTCGTGCTGGACGCCCCCGCGGTCGGAGCGCGGTTCAGCGATCACCCCCAGGTGGTGCTGGAGTGGGCGCCCCACGGTGACATGGCCGAACCCGTGGGATCCTGGCTCGGAGGCGCCCTGCACGTGTCCTCGTCCGACGGCGCGCACCCGGGCGACCTGGAGATCCTGCAGTCACTCGTCCCGATGGCCGGCCTGACCACCGGACGCACGAGCGTGGCAGGTGCCCCGCTGGCGTTCCTGGTCTCCGTACAGACGCCCCGCACGAGCGGCCGCCTGCGAACGAGGTCGGCGGACGCGGCGGACCCACTGGACATCGACTACGGCTATCTGCGCACGGCCGGCGACCGACGCCGTATGCGTGAAGCCGTCCGCGTCACCGCGGCCCTCCTCGCCACCGCGGCCTTCGGCGAGGTGGCGTCGGGCCTGGCGGACCCGGACGCCACGACCCTCGACGACGACCGCCGGCTCGACCGCTGGATCCGGGCCGGGCTCGGCACGGCTCAGCACACGTGCGGAACGGTCCCCATGGGCCCGGCGGACGACGCCCGAGCGGCCGTCGACGGCTACGGCAGGCTGTACGGGCTGAGCGGGCTCCGGGTGGCGGACACCTCGATCCTGCCCACGGCTCCGCTGCGTGGCCCGGCGGCCACCGCGGTCCTCATCGGGGAGTTCGTGGCCCGTGCGATGCGGCACGGCCCGCACTGACGGGGGCGAGATCAGGAGGCGGCGTCGCCGGGCGGGGGAGGGGCCGTCCGCACCGTGCCGAGGCCCGCGCCCACCTGCTCGATGGTCCGGCCGAGCAGACACAACAGTTCGGTTCCGGGCTCGCTCAGCCAGTGCTCGTACGCCGCCATGGCCGCCGCGAGGAGGGCGTAGCCGGCCAGCCGGGGCACCATGTCTGTCGGGGGCAGGCCCGTGCGTGTCGCGACGAACTCCGTGACGACGGCCCGCCACGAGGCATAGCGGAGAGTCGAATCCGCCTGCAGCGTGGGTACCCGCAGGATGAGCTCCATGCGCTGCCGGTGCCAGGGCACCTCCACGGGATCGAAGCTGTTGAACTCGACGACCGCCTCGCGGAGCGCGTCGACCAGCGGCGCGTCCGTCGAGGTCGCCGCCAGCAGCTCGCGCAGCCTGAGCAGGTGTTCCTCGAAGTCACCCCAGACCAGGTCGTTCTTGGAGGAGAAGTAGCGGAAGAAGGTACGGCGGCCGATGCCCGCGGCCGCGGCGATGTCGTCCACCGTGGTGTCGTCGAAGCCCTGACGGGCGAACAGCTCGAACCCGATCCGCTCCAGCTCGGCCCGCGAGGTCACGCGCGGCCTTCCGGTCCTGGCCGGCTCGACCGTGACCGTCGCGTCGCCGGACGGTGACTTCACGGGGACTCCTTCCGGGGAACGGGAGGGTACGGCCGACCCGGAGCTTCTGCCACTCCGCCTTCGAACATATACCGGCCTTGGACCGGTGCCGCAGAGCTGGTCCTCTTCTGTCGGCCGAACTTGCCCGCCCGGTCAAGCTGACGGAGTCCTGCGGCGCAACTGCGTGCAGGTCACCGACTCCGGAGGCCGGCTGACGATGGACGGGGTGCGCGACCGCTTCCGCGCCTACCGACTCGGCCACCGAGCTCGGCATCCGGGCCCACCGCAACCTCGCCCTGGACGTGACCAACACCGGCGTCGCCGTCGAGAACGGCGTCACCCGCGTCGACGCCTCCCTCGACGGGCGGGGAGTGGGTGCGGGAAACCGCCCGCCGAAGGCGTTGATCGCGGTCACCGACCTCATGGGCTGGGAGCACGGCTGCGCGACATGGGCGGGTCGGCATCGGACTGTTTCAGTCCCGCCTCGACGAGACCGCCTTACCCTTCAGTCACATATTGGTCACTCGTCCAAGACGCTGCGACACAATGAGCCTTTTCCAACCTCTTGCGCGGGTTGGGCAGTTGGTCTGTGAAGCCCCTGATAGATGGGCTTTCGACCAAGAGAACCGTCTCCACCAGAGGCTTCGCATGCTTGTTTACCCGTCCGGCGTCGACGTGTCCAGTTCTGCCCTCCGCTTACTCTCGGCCCGCCTGAGAACACACCGTCATGCTCTTGGCACCCGATGGCGGCGCCTGAGCGCGGGCCGACAGGCCCTGCTCACCCTCACCCATCTCCGCAACGTCCAGCCCTACGCCCAGCTCGCGGCCGGTTTCGGGATCGGCACGACCACCGTCTACCGGTACATCACAGAGGCCGTCGATCTCCTGGCTGCCCTCGCCCCCACACTCGCCGAAGCAGTACGGGCCGCGTCGATGAAGGCGTACCTGATCCTGGACGGGACACCTCTGCCGATCGACAGGATCGCCGCCGACCGGCCCTTCTGGGCGGGGTGGTTCGAGCGGTCGGAGGGGTGGCCGCGATGTCGATGGGTTCAGGTCCGGGGCGGACGATTCCGCCGTTGACGGTTCGGATGGCGCGGGCGAGCAATCCACGGGGCACAGTGGCCATGCGGGTGCGTGACCGGTTGGACGAGCTGTTCACCGATGAGCACTTCGCCGACTGGTATCCGGTTGACGGGCGGAGGGGGTTGTCGCCGGCTCGGCTGGCGATGGTGTCGGTGTTGCAGTACGCGGAGAACCTCACGGACCGGCAGGCCGCCGAGACGGTCCGCTGCCGGATGGACTGGAGGTACTGTCTGGGCCTCGAGCTGGACGATCCGGGCTTCGACCACTGCGTGCCCAGCGAGTTCCGGGACCGTATGGCCCAGGCTGACCGGGCGGATCGGCTGCTGGCCGTGATGGTCGACCACCTGGCGGCTGCGGGCCTGGTCAAGCGGCGTGGTGCGGTGCGCACGGATACCACTCATGTACTCGCGGCCATTAGGAAGCTGAGCCGGGCGGAGTTGGTCACCAAGACCTTGCATGCCGCTCTGGAGCAGCTGACTCTGGCGGATGAGGTCTGGCTGGCGTCATTGGTTACCGCGGATTGGGCGGACCGGTACGGACGTCCGGCCATCTACCATCGGCTGCCCAAGGGCAACGCGGCGCTGGAGGAGTACGTGCTGCAGGTCGGCGCGGACGGGATGCGGCTTCTGTCGGCTGTTTTCAGCGCTGAAGTCCCGCCGCGGCTGAGGGCGTTGCCGCAGGTGGAAATTCTGCGGCGAGTGTGGGTGCAGCAGTACTCGTTCGACAGTGCAGGGCGGCAGCGGTGGCGGGGACCGAAGTCCACCAAGGACCGGTTGAACAGGCGCGACATGCCACACAGAGCCGCTTCGCGGCCCGAGGCCACGGGAAGGCCCAACCCGGAGAAGGCCAGTGTCCCGTGGGCCAGCATGGAGATTATCTCTCCCTATGACGTCGAGGCTCACTACAGCCAGAAGCTGACCGCGTCGGGAAAGAAGGAGTGGATCGGCTATCGCGATCACCAGAGCGAAACCTGTGGCGATGGTCCGCACGTGATTGTGCAGGTCACCACCAGGCCGGCGCCCGAGCAGGACATCGACGCCCTCGAACAGATCCACCGGGACCTGGTCCGGCAGGGGTTCACGGTACATCACTCCTGAATCCATCGACCGGGCCGCCCGCACCCACGGGGTGGCACTGACCGGCCCGGTTCGGGCCGACCCGAGGGCTCGTGAGCACCCCGGCCTCACCAAGGCAGACTTCACCCCCGACTGGGACGCCCGCACCCTCACCTGCCCCCGTGGAGTGACCAGCCATCCCTGAAGGTGACCCGGGGTGACGGGCATGAACGGCTGTCCGTGTGCTGTTCCCAAGCCGGCCTGCCGGGCCTGCGAAGCCCGGCAGGCCGGTTTGGGCACCACCGACGACCGCGCTCGGCACATCATCTTGCTGCCCCAGCCCCTGCAGGAGATCCAGACACGGGTCCGACACGAACAAGACACCCTCCAGTGGCGGCAGCACTATGCGGTCCGGGCCGGCTGCGAAGCCACCGTCTCCGAAACCGTCCACGCCCACGGACTACGGCACTGCCGCTACCGAGGCATGGCCAAGACGCACGTCCAACACGTCCTGACCGCCGCCGGAACGAACATCATCCGGCTGAGCGGACACTTCCCGCCAGGCACCTCACCACCACGCCGGCCCCGTCCCGCCAGCCGATTCAAGCGACTCTGTCGAACCCTGACTAACCGAAGATCACCAACAGCATCCTGAAAGTGAGCCAGAGCCCTTCGCGTGACACGCCCCCGCCACCCCGACCCCGCTCGACCCGGACGATCAGCCGCTGGATCCTGACTCGTCCCGACCGGCTCCACGACGACGAACAGCGCCAGCTCAATGACGTTCGTGCGTGCTGCCTGGAACTCGACGCGCTCAGCCGTCACGTCGGCGCGTTCGCGTACCTGCTCACCCGCCCGACCGATGCCACGGTCACCGACTGGATCACCGCGGTCCGCGCCGACGACCTCCCCGCGCTACGCACCTACGCGACCGGCCTCGAACGCGATGTGGACGCCGTCACCACCGGCCGGACCTTGCCCCGCAGGTCCGGTCCCGTCGAAGGTCACGTCAACCGCATCAAAATGATCAAAAGGCAGATGTACGGCCGCGCGAACTTCGACCTCCTCCGCAAACGCGCCCTCCTCACCACATGATCGACAATGGCGCCCGAAGAACGGCAGTGCCCGCACCCCACGGCCGACGAGTGGTCAGTAGGCCGCCGGGACCAGCACGCTGGTGTCCTCACCAGTCATCATCTTCGCGGGCAGCCCGGTGTCCCAGTAGTCCGTCCACCGGGTGATCATGCCGTCGCGGACAACGAAGGCGCCCATGACCGGCACGCCCCGCACACCGTCGGGGGTTCGGATCATGTCGAGGCGCTCGGTCAGGACGACGTCGCCGTCGACCGCCAAGTTGATCGTCTTGTACTCGTAGGAGTCGGGGAACGCCGCGAATTGGCCGGCGAGGTTCTCCAGCACGGCCGCGGCCCCAGTCGACGCGGGCATGCCGGTGTTCTGGTAGACAGCGTCCTCGGCGAGGAACGGCCGCAATAGCTCCGGGTCCCGCTTGGCCATCAGGTCGCAGAACTCACGGACGATACGAGACGGGTCACTCATGGCGTCACTCCTTCAGCACTCTCGGTCACATACAGACTGTATGTCTCTCATTCACCCTGTAGGTGGACTATACTGAGGTGGTGGACAGCGGTCAACGGACATCGGCAACCCGCAGCACCGTGAGAGCGGCACGGGTAGCTGAACGTGCGGAGACCACCCGCTCCGCCCTGGTCACGGCAGCTCGGCGGCTGTTCGTCGAGAAGGGCTACTTCGACACCAGCACCGAGGAACTCGTCGCGGCGGCCGGCGTCGGTACCCGAGGGGCGCTCTACCACCACTTCGCCGGCAAGAAGGCGCTGTTCCTCGCCGTCTTCGAGCAGGTCGAAGAAGACCTGCTCGCCGCCGCAGACACCACTAGCAGTAGCAGCGACGACGCCCTTGCCCGCCTCCGCCACGGCTTGCTGGGATTCCTCGACGCCTCCCTGCAACCCGAAGTGCAGCGCATCCTGCTCATCGACGGACCCGCCGTCCTCGGCTGGCGCGAATGGCGAGCGATCGAGGAACGCTACGGACTCGGCGCGATCCACGCCCTGCTCGAACTCGCGGTCACCGAAGGAACCCTGCCCGACCAGCCCCTCGATGTCCTCGCCCACATACTTCTCGCCGCCATTGACGAAGCAGCGCTCTTCATCGCCAGCGCCGACAACCCGGTCTCCGCCCGAGATCAAGCCGTCAGTGCCGTGGACCAGCTACTCGCAGGACTGGCAGTTACCCTGCGCTAAAGGTGCCGCAACCGTTCGCTGAGCAGGCCCGGGGCGCGGCGCCGGGATTGCTCCCGGTCCGTTTCTAATAAATATCCCCGGACCTCTCGCCGAACCCGCCGTGCCGTTGGGTAGGCCGCCAGCGAGGTGCCTGTGACCAGGCCCTTTTCCAACGGCCCCCCACCGAACCCACCGTGCTAGATTTCCCAGCAGTGGGCTCTCCAGTGCCTTTTCTTCTCATGAGTTCTGCCGCGAGTGGCTCGCACCGTAGTGAATGCCCTCGTGGCAGACGCGACAGACGACCAGGGGCTTTCGACGGCGCGCGGCCATCATCTGAGCCCAGGCGGGCTTGGCGACCCGCCCCCGGACGTTCAGGTCTTTCAGGTGCCGAATGTGGTGCACTTCGACACCGTCATGCGACCCACACATCTCACAGGTGTCGGCGAGCAGGCGCTTGACCACTTCATTGCGCGCGCTGTTCCACACCTGCGTCGGATGGTCGTCGAGACTGCCGATCCTGATCTTGTGCCGAAGTGAAACTCCGCCCCACTGCGCCACCAACGGCTTTCGCCCTTCGCCGCGTTCGACGGTGACCTGGAGTCCCCGACGGGGGCCCTGGTCGGTCTTCAGTACGGTCCGGTAGCGCTGATGAATCCTGGAGACGCGGACGCGATACTTCCGCGCGAGCGTCTTGACCAGGGAGCGCTGCATCACGTACTTCAGCCGTCCTAAACGGTGAACGTTGAAAGCGAGTTGATAGTAGCCAGCAATCCCGCGGAACTCGGTCTGGTACTGGGCGACAATTGGGAAATCTAGCACGGTGGGTTCGGTGGGGGGCCGTTGGAAAAGGGCCTGGTCACAGGCACCTCGCTGGCGGCCTACCCAACCGCACGTACCGTTCGGGAAGGGGCCGTCGGAAAAGGACCTCCTTGGAGGCACCTCGCCGGCGGCCTACTTCACTACACGCGAACGCTCGATGATGCTTCGATATCGATACCCCCGGAGATGGGATGAACCGCTGGGGGGCAAGGCTGGCCGCTGCGAAGCGGCAGGCGGCGGCTGGTGACTAGCCTCGATCTTTCGCGCGCCCAGCAGGCTCGGAGGTCTTCGTGATGTAGTTGATCTTGAGTCGTAAGCTCGTTGTCGCCTGCCGGTGGGAGTCCGGTCCGGGTAGCTGCCAGGAGGCCCGGTAGCAGACTGGCGGCGTCGGGGAAACGCCCGGCGTCGAAGCCCAGTGTCGAAAGCCCTGTAAGGGGGAGCAAAGCAGCGGTCCGTAGCATCACGCGAAGTCTGCGGCGTCGTTAGAGGCCCGCCCCCTTGGGGTGGGGACAGGGAATGCCGAGCCCCCGAAATCAGGGCGAAGGCCATGGAAGCGGCGAATATCCTGGAGATGCAGCCGTGAAGGACTCCCCGGCGTATGGAGCATGGAACGTTGCGACGGTGACAGCGGGAACTGGGGAGGCCCTCCCCGGCCGGGCGGCCTGCGGACAGGTGCTGCCGGAAGCCGCGCGTCCTATAACCGGGTGATCCCCGGGAAGTGGGCGCGAGCCGGGTGGGCGTCGGAGGCGGCCGTAGTACCGCTATGAGCCGGCGGACAACACAACCGCTGGCCAGGGAAGGGCCGCTGCTTCGTCGATGTGCAGGTTGTCTGGAGGGGCTTGGTGAGTGCCGTTTCGGCTAGGAGTCGTCTTCAAATGTCACGCCCGCATCAGGAGCGATGCGAGGGTGACGGCTGCCTGGTAGGACTCGGCGGTCTTGTCGTAGCGGGTGGGTGCGCCACGAGAGCGTGGCGTCGTGGCTGCTCTACCTGATGCATGTCGGCAGCGAGGACCCGGACGTGGTCTGGATGTGCGAATGCTTCGCCGACGAGGTGGCCTTCGAGACGCACGCCGTGTCGCCGGTGCGCGCGGAGGTCACCAAGCGCCTCCGCGAATTCTGCGTCGCGGGGACGGAACGCGTACCGGCTCGGCCTGGTCGCCGGGAAGGGGCTCCCCGCGGCGCCTTGAGGCAACGACGCGTGCCGACGGTCAGGCGCCGCAGGCCCCGTTTCCGCCGAGGCCGATCATGGCGCGGTACAGCTGCTCCCCGGTGAGCGGCGGTGCCGGCAGTGGGTGGGCGCGGTCGGTTCGGAAGCCGTCGAGCAGGAGGTAGAGGTGGCGGCGCCAGGCGTTTGGGGCGATGGCGTGGGTGGCCTCGGTGACGCGGCTGTGCGACCAGATGACGAAGGCGAGGTCCTGGGGGGTGAGGTCGGGGCGCAGGCTGCCCTGCTCCTGGGCACGCTCGACGATGTGTACGCCGAGTTCGCGGATGCGGGTCTGGGTGCCCGCCAGGCAGGCGCTCTCCGGCAGTCGTATGGAGGCCAGGTCGTTGAACCCCCGGTCCTGTGACTGGAGTTCGCACATGGTCTCCAGGAAGTGGCACAGCCCCGC
>NZ_JAPWHT010000019.1:0-49560 GCF_027270795.1 Streptomyces sp. ActVer | reverse complement strand
GGGTCCGTCTGGTCTGCCAGGTCCGTCCGTACGACGTGATGTGGGCGGCCAGCCCGGGGCGCATTCCTTCGAGCAGTTGCAGGGTCTCCTTGTGGACGAACAGGGCGCGGCTGCCCGGCCGTTCGCGTGCCTGCGGGTCCGCTTCCACGAGGGTGACCGGGAGTCCGTGGGCGCGCAGGCCGAGTGCGGCCGACATGCCCACGGGTCCGGCGCCCACCACGATGACAGGGCTCACGTCAGGCGCCGCCGGGATGCTCGGCGGTGGCGGTGGCGGTCGCGCCCTCGGTGAGCATGCGGGTGATCTCCACGCGCTTGACCTTCCAGGTGGAGGTCATCGGCAGTTCGTCGAACCGCCACTGCCGCGGGTAGGTCATCTGGGGGAGGTCGGCGGTCGCCTCGTGCCAGCGTTGCAGGTCGAGGGGCTGTTCGCCCCGGACGACCACCACCGGTACCGGCTCGCGGTCGACGCCCGGCACGATGACGACCTCGCGCAGTTCGTCGAGGCGGGACATCAGCGTGTCCTCGATCTCCAGGTTGCTGTGCACGGAGTCGATCTGGTCGATCTCACGGTCGATCAGGTAGAGGGCGCCCCATCGGTTCCGGTAGCCCATGTCGCCCATCTGCCACCATCCGTCGCCCAGTTGACGGTCGTACTGGTCCTGGGCGCCGAGGTAGGTGAGGATCCGGCCCCTGGTGCGGGCCTCGATACGGCCCGCTGTACCGGGCTGGGTGCGCCGTCCCTCGCTGTCTGCGATCCGGACCCGGGTGAAGCCAGGGATGCCGATCCCGACGCGGCGGCCGTCGGCCCTGGCCGCGCTGCGGCGCGTGTACCACTGGAAGGCGACCGGGCCCGTCTCGCTCTGCCCGTACAGCTGCATCAGCCAGGGTGAGCGCCGGTTCGACGCGCCGAGCAGCCGCTGCACCGTGCGCGGATGGATCGCGTCGAAGGTGCTGCCGTACGAGCGGACGCGGGCCAGCGGTGCGCCGGGCGCGTCGGCCAACTCCTCCCACAGGACAAAGGTGTTGGGGTGGGTCTCGACGATGCCGGGGCGGTGCCGTGCGAGCAGCGGGCCGGCGGCGGAGGGCTCGGGGTCGGTGATGAACAGCAGTGGGCTGCCGAAGTGCAGCAGTACGCCGAGCAGGTGGTAGAAGCGCGAGTGCACGAAGGACATGTGCAGCGCGGCCGTCTCGCCGCGGGTGGGCCAGCCCATGGCCTTCTGCGGTACGAGCCGGTTCCACATGGTGTTCGGGCAGTGCACGGCGAGCTTGGGGGTGCCGGTCGTGCCCGAACTGTGGGTGATCAGCGCGGGTTCGCGCGGGTGCAGCCGGACGGGCCCGTGGGGCGGGGCGCCCGCGTACTTGTCCAGCGGGACCGCTCCGGGCGCGTCGTCCACGCTGAGGGCCTGCCGGACGAGCCGGGCGACGTCGATGTCCTTGAGCGGTCCGGTGAGCTTCGCCCGGTCGGTGACCAGCCAGGGCTCGCGGAGCCGCTTCAGGAGCTGGCCGACGACGGGGCCCTGCAGGCCCGGTGAGAGCAGCACGGGGACGGCACCGATCCGGGAGACCGCACAGGTCAGCAGGACGATGTCGACGTTGTCCGTCTTGTGGACGACGACCTGCTCGGAGGGCCGGACACCGGCCTCCCACAGCCGCCCGGACAGGTCCTCGACCAGGGCGGCCAGGACCGGGTAGCTGAGGTCGAGACCGAGGTCGGGGCCGACGTCCAGCGGCCGGTCCAGGGTGACCGGGACGGCTCCGTGTCGGGCGACGGCCTGCTGGAACATCGGGCCGAGGTAGAACCCACGATCGGAGAGCAGGGACTGCGGCTGTGGCATGTGCCCTTTCCTTTCTGGGGTGTTCGCGATCACGGCCACGGTCACCACGCGCCCTGGCGGACGAGGTGGCGGCGGAGCTTGCCGGTCGGGGTGCGGGGCAGTGACGGCACGACGTGGACGGTTCTGGGAGCCTTGAAGGCGGCGAGGTGTTCGCGGGCCAGGCCGATGAGTTCGGACTCCAGGCCGGACCTGGTCGCCGCGAAGGTGGGGGCGGTCGAGGCCGACACGCCGATGACGACGTAGGCCCGCAGAGCGGTCGCGCCACGCTCGTCGGTGACGGCCGCGACGGCGACCTCGCGTACCGCCGGGTGCTTGCGCAGCACGGCCTCGACCTCCAACGGGGAGACGGTGATGCCGCCGACCAGCTCCATGTCGTCGGCCCGGCCCAAGTGCCGGTAGGTGCCGTCCGGTTCGCGTCGCGCGCGGTCCCGGGTGTTGAGCCAGCCGTCGACAAGGACGCGGTTCGTCTCGCCGGGCAGGTTCAGGTAGCCGGTCGTCAACGTCGGCCCCTTGACCCACAGTTCGCCCTCCGAGCCGGTCGGCACCGGGTCTCCCGCGCGGTCGCGCAGCTCCACGTCGAAGCCGGGGACCGGGCGGGCGACGGTGCCCGGGGTGTTGGCGTCGAAGCTGTTGGCACAGAAGGCGTGCCCTGCCTCGGTGGAGCCGATCTGTTCCAGGACGGGCGCGCCGAGCAGTTCGGTGACGCGTTCGCCGAGTCCTGCGGGCATGCCCTCTCCGGCCGACACCGCCGCGCGTACGGAGGCGAAGCAGGCGGCGTGTCCGTCGGCCCGGTCGGCGACCAGTGCGGCGTACGCGGAGGGGACGGAGTAGAGCAGGGTCACCCGGTGGCGGGCGACGAGTTCGTCCACCGCGGCGGGTGAGGGGCGCCGGTCGACCAGTACGGCGGAGGATCCCGAGAAGAGCGGGAAGGCGAAGGCGTTGCCGAAGCCGTACGCGAAGAACAGCTTCGACACCGAGAGGGTCACGTCGTCCGGGGTGATCCGCAGCAGCCGGTCGCCGATGAGCTCGTGGTACGTCCCGGGGTCGCCGTGGCAGTGCACAACTCCCTTGGGAGTGCCGGTCGTTCCGGAGGTGTACTGGATGTAGAGCGGGGTGCGCGGTCCGGCCGGGTGGGCGCCGGTGGTCGGCGGTGTGCTGCGGGTGAGCGCGACGAGCTGGTCGGCACCCAGCCGGGTCCGGCCGGCGAACCGCTCCTCCAGTCCCGGCCCGGTCACGCACAGGGCGGCTCCGGCGTCCTCGGCCATGAACTCGTGCTCGGCCGCGGGAAGTTCGGGATTGACGAGGACCGCGACCGCGCCGAGCCGGGCGGTGGCCAGGAACGCCGTGACCCAGGCGAGGGAGTCGGGCAGCGCGAGCAGCACCCGGTCGCCGGGGCAGACACCGTGGTCGGCGAGCACGCTCGCCGCGCGGGCGGCGAGGTCGTGCACCTCGCCGTGGGTCCAGGCCCGGTGGCCCTGGTGGAAGGCGGGCCGGTCGGTCCAGCCCTGGCCCTCGGCCAGTGCGGCCAGCCCGGAGGCCAGGTTCCCGGCCTCGGTCTCGGTGACACCGGCCGTGTCGGTGTAGCTCGGGGCGGAGGTCGTGGGCGTCATCGGATCTGCTCCTGCAGGGAGACCGGCTGGGCGGTCGTGGACTCGCGGAGGGCGCGTAACTGCGCGGCGGTCTTCAGCAGCATCTCGTCGTACTCCGCTTCGGGATCGGAGCCGAGGACGATGGCGCCGCCGGCTCCCAGGTGCATCCGGCCGCCGGTGATGACGGCGGTGCGGATGACGATGTTGAGGTCGGCTCCACCGCTGCAGCCGAGATAGCCGATGGCTCCGGAGTAGACCCCGCGTGCGGCGGTCTCCAGTGAGTCGATGATCTCCATCGTGCGCAGTTTCGGCGCTCCGGTCATCGAGCCGCCGGGGAAGCAGGCGCGTACGCAGTCCACGGCTTCCGTGTCTGCGCGGAGGCGGCCCTCGACGGTGGAGACGAGCTGGTGCACGGTGGCGTAGGTCTCGGTGGCCATGAGGTGCGGCACCCGGACCGTGCCGGTCTCGCAGACCCGGCCCAGGTCGTTGCGGAGCAGGTCGACGATCATCAGGTTCTCGGCGCGGGTCTTGGCGTCGGCGGCGAGCGAGTCCCGCAGCACGGCGTCCTCCTCCGGCCGGTCGCCGCGGGGCGCGGTGCCCTTGATGGGCTTGGCCTCGGCGACGCCGTCCCGGGTGATCCGCAGAAAGCGCTCGGGGGACGCGCCGGCCACGGCCAGGTCGCCGAACTGCAGGAAGGCCGCGTAGGGCGCCGGGTTGACGCGCCGGAGGACCCGGTAGTAGGCCAACGGGTCGGGCGGCGCGGGTAGTTCGGCGGCGTTGGTCAGACAGATCTCGTAACTCGTGCCGTCGTTCAGCTCGCGCTTGCACGCCTCGATGTCGGCGAGATAGGCCTCGCGGTCGCGTAACAGCCAGGGTTCGGCGGCATGCAGGTCCGGCTCGGACGCGGCCGGCGGGGTCACGGTGGGCGCGGCCGCGGACACGAAGCTCAGCTGCGCCACCGCGCTGTCGAGCCAGTCGTCGGCGTCCCGGGTGCCCTGCGGGGTGTTCTCCGCCAGGCAGACCGCGTAGGTGAAGCCGTCCTGGTGGTCGACCGCGATCAGCCGGTCGGCGAAGAGCCAGGAGGCGTCCGGGGTGTCGGCCCGGTGACGGTTCGGCGAGCCGCAGTCGGCCTTGAGCTCGTATCCGAAGTAGCCGACGTATCCGCCGGTGAAGTCGAAGGGCAGCTCGCCGGCGTCCACCCGGCGGGTCGCCAACTGCCGCTTCAGATAGTCGAAGACGCTGGCCCGCACCTTGCGCCGGGGCCGCCCGGGCCGCTCGACCTCACAGACACCGGACTCGACGTCGTACCGTACGAACTCGGCCAGCGGACCGGTGCCGTCGCCGAAGAACGAGAAGCGGGACTGGCCCGCCTCGACCCGCGAGCTGTCCAGCCAGAACGCCCTGGGCGCGTCGGCGCACATCCGGGTGAAGGCCGTCTCGGTGTCCACGGCGGTCGCGATCCGGCGGGTGTGCAGCCGGTAGCCGACGGGCGCGGAGCGCCGGGGGCGGGGTACGAACGCCGTGGCGGGGCCGCCTTCGGTACGGGACTCGCGCGTACGGGACTTGGTCAGGCGGACCCCGCGACTGCGCGCCGCCGTGAGGCCCCGGAAGTTCAGGAACAGCCGGTGGCCGTACTCGGTGAGGATCGACTCGGGGTGGAACTGCACGCCCCACAGCGGCCGGGTGCGGTGCCGCAGCCCCATCAGGACGCCGTCCTCGGCCCAGGCCGTGCCCTTGAGGCTCGCCGGCAGCGGTTCCCGAACGGACAGCGAGTGGTAGCGGACCGCGGTGAAGTCCTGCGGGAGTCCGCTGAACAGGCCCTCGCCCGTGTGCCGGATTCTGGAGAGATGGCCGTGCCGGGGCTCCGGTGCGGCCATCACCCGGCCTCTCTCGCCCACCGCGATGCCCTGGTGTCCGAGGCAGACGCCGAGGACGGGGACATCGGACTCGGCGAGCACCGTGGCGCTGATGCCGAAGTCGCGTGCCCGGTCGGGGTGTCCCGGTCCCGGGGACACCACCACGTTGTCGAACCCCCGGAGGTCCGGAAGGTTGTCGGCCGAGGTGTCGTTGAGGATCACCACCGGCTCCTCGCCGTTGACCTCGGCAATCAGCTGGAACAAGTTGTATGTGTACGAGTCATAATTGTCGATGAGCAGGGTCTTCACCCGCCCACCCCCCTTTGGTCGTTCTCAGCCTTGTGCAGCCCGTCGTTTGTGCCGTCCGCGGATCGCCTGCAACGGCGGGTACAGCCATTTCTTGAAGAAACGCTGCAGCCGCGGCATGAGAATCCACGTGACAATGGCCGTCACGGCCAGGCAGAGGAACAAGGTGCGGATGAGAGGGTTGAAGTCACCGAGATAAGGAAGCACAAGCAAATTGAATATGAGTACAGGAGGGAAGACCGCGCTCATATTCACGAACCATAACTTCCACTTCGGTGGCGGGCGTGGTGCCGCCGCGGTCGCGGAAGGGGTTTCGGTCAGGGACTCGAACCAGGCCTTCGAGCCCTGCACGGTTCGTCGGCCCGCCTCACGGGCCAGCATCTCCCCACGGGCCTGCCACTCGGCCCGCTCGACCGAGTTGTCCCAGGCCAGGGCGGAACCTTCACTGGTGAAGCGGTAGACCACATGCCACTCCGCCTCTCCGTCGACAAGTACGCCACCGCCGAGAAAGCCCGGTTCCTGCGCGGTCGCACGCAGTACGCCCCACCCCCAGGAGTGGAACTCGGCCTCGCGGCCCGGTACCACTCGATACGCGACGGTGACGGTAACGGGATTCCTGGTCACGCCTCTGAATACGGAAAGGCGAGACCTGATGTTCAACTCTCAACGGAGTTTTTGCGTGCGGTCGGGAAAGCAGCACTTTGCCACCTTTGCGCCCACCTTGGCAGCTTTTGCCGCGCCGTACTTCGGGTAACATTTGCGAATTTCTGAAACCGCTTGCCGGGTTCTCGAAGAAAGCGGCACCATCGGCCTCGGAGGCACCGTTCGCCGGCGACGTGAAGAGCCGAAAGTTGAGCCGAACAAGCCGGATCTGAAAGAGCAAGAAGGAGACCCATGTCCAGGTATGACTGGAGCATGACCCACGAGGGAATCGACCGGGCGCGCGCCGAGATCGAACCGGCCCGAAAAGAAGTGACCGCCCATCCGATTTACCAGCGGATAAGCACCCGGGAGGACATGGCGACCTTCATGGAGCACCACGTCTTCGCGGTGTGGGACTTCATGTCGCTGCTGAAGTCCCTCCAGCGGCAGCTGACGTGTGTGGAGGTCCCCTGGGTGCCGCGCGGCTCGCAGGTGAGCCGCCGGCTCATCAACGACATCGTGCTGGTGGAGGAGAGCGACGAGCTGGACGGCGGTTTCACCAGCCACTTCGAGCTCTACCGGGGCGGCATGGTCGAAGCGGGGGCGGACACCTCACGCCTCGACACGTTCCTCGCGCTGCTCGGGGAGGGCCATGACGTGCAGGCGGCGCTGCGGGCCGCCCAAGTACCCGGCCCTGCCGCCGAGTTCGTCACCACGACGTTCGGAATCATCCTCGACAGGCCCCTCCACTGCCAGGCGGCCGCCTTCGCCTTCTCCCGGGAGGACCTCATCCCGGACATGTTCGACCAGGTGATCAAGAAGGAGGGTTCCGACCGGTTCCCGATCTTCTGCGACTACCTGGCCCGGCACATCGAGGTCGACGGCGAGGAGCACACACCCATGGCGATGGCCATGGTGGCGGACCTCTGCGGCGACGAGGACACCCGCTGGAAGGAGGCCGCCGAGACGGCCACCCTCGCCCTGGAGGCCAGGTCCCGCCTCTGGGACGCAATCGTGAGGGCCATGGACCAGACGAACAACTGACCCCGCCTCTCGGGCAGGGCCCTCCGCCGCCCCCTCAGGGGCGCGGGGAACTGCGCGACCAGCCACGACGCAACCGCGGCCGACAACGCACAGCACGCCCCGCGGCGCACACAGCACATCCGGCGGAGCCTCACCGCCCGCGGGGCGCCGCCGTACTGTCCCGCACCACGAGCCGCGTAGGCACAAGCGTCGTCCCGTGCTCCGCCGCATCGTGGCGCATCTGCCGCAGCACGCCCTCGACACAGCGCCGCCCCACCTCGGCGAAGTCCTGGTGGACGGTGGTCAGGGGAGGCAGGAAGGACCCCGCCTCGGGGATGTCGTCGAAGCCGATGACGCTGACGTCGTCGGGCACGTACCGGCCCTGCTCGTGCAGGGCCCGCAGCAGGCCCAGCGCCATCTGGTCGTTGGCCGCGAACACCGCCGTGCAGTCCTGCTGCGCGGCGAGTTCGAGGCCGGCCCGGTAGCCGGACTCGGCCGACCAGTCGCCGCGAACCAGCGGTGGCGCCGTGCAGCCCGCCTCGGTGAGTTCGGCACGCCAGGCGTCGGCGCGGCGCTGGGCCGCGAAGGACTCCTCGGGACCGGCCAGGTGCCAGACGGTCCGGTGGCCGAGGTCGAGCAGATACCGCACCGCGGCGCGTGTCCCGCCGGCCTGGTCGGTGTCGACCACGGTGTAGCGGTCGCCGGCGTCCGAGTCTGCCACGACGACCTGGATGTGGGGCGGCAGGGTGAGGGCCACCGCGTCGAGCAGGTGCACCTCGAGGATGACGATGACGGCGTCGACGGCCAGCTCCCCCAGCCGGGAGAACGCTCCGCGCACCTCGTCCTGCGTGGGAACGGCGACGGGCAGCAGCGTGACCGCGTACCCCTCGTGCGCCGCCGAGGTGGCGATCGCCTCCAGTGTGCGCACGTTGCCCGTGGTGGAGAGGCCGAAGGTGATGACGCCGATGGTGCGGAACTCGCCGCGCTTGAGCGCCCGGGCGGCGCTGTTGGGCCGGTAGCCCAGTTCCTGCATGGCCGCCAGGACCTGCTGCCGGGTCTCCTCGTTCACACCCGCGTAACCGTTCGAGACTCGCGAGACGGTCTGCGAGGAGACGCCCGCCAGTCGGGCGACATCCGCCATGGACGCGCTCTGCGTCCGGCGGGAAGCCCTTTTTCCGGCACGCGCCGGCGCCTTCGGCCTGCTCACCGAGGCGTTGTCCGCTGTGTCCACCCGTCTCCCTCGCTGTCCGAGCCGCAGTTTCCTCAAATGACCCTTGACCACCGTCAACGGGGCAGTGTAGACATGCCGCCATCAGATGTTTACGTAAACATAACAGGCCACGACCTGCTTCGGGACTGGATGTTTACGCAAACATCAGCGGCGTACGACGCCGGGTTCGCGAGAGGGACGAGCGAGGAACGACATGACGACGCTACAACCGCCGGCGGCAGCCAAGCGGCGCCCGGACCGGCCTCCGGCGAAACGGGACCGCCGCTCCTGGACGGGGTGGGGTTTCATCGGTCCCTTCGTGGCCGTGTTCGCCCTCGTCTTCCTGGCCCCGATCGTGTACTCGATCTACCTCAGCCTGTTCCGGGACCAGTTGATCGGTGGCACCACCTTCGTCGGCCTGGACAACTACACACAGGCCCTCAAGGACGAGCAGTTCTGGGACTCGCTCGCACGGGTCTCGCTCTTCCTGGCCGTACAGGTTCCGATCATGCTCGGCATCGCCCTGCTGATCGCCCTCGCGCTGGACAGCGGACGCCTGTACGGCAAGGACTTCTTCCGCATCGTGATCTTCCTGCCGTACGCCGTGCCCGCCGTGGTCGCCACCCTGATGTGGGGCTTCATGTACGGCACGAAGTACGGGCTGGTGGGCGACATCAACTCGGCCTTCGACGTCACCCTGCCCGACCCGCTCTCGTCCGACCTGGTCCTGGCGTCGATCGGCAACATCGTCACCTGGGAGTTCATCGGCTACAACATGCTGATCTTCTACTCCGCGCTGCGGGTCATCCCGAACTCGCTCTACGAGGCCGCGGAGATCGACGGCGCCGGGCAGTTCCGGGTCATCACCGCCATCAAGCTCCCCGCCATCCGCGGCGCCCTGGTCATCGCGACGATCTTCTCGATCATCGGCAGCTTCCAGCTCTTCAACGAGCCGGCCATCCTGCGGCCGCTGGCGCGCAACGCGATCACGACGGACTTCACCCCGAACTTCTACACGTACTCGCTGTCCTTCAACGGCCAGCAGCACAACTACTCCGCGGCGGTCGCCATCATCATGGGCCTGATCACCATGGTCATCGCCTACGTCGTGCAGCTCCGCGGCATGCGCAAGGGAGCGTGAACCATGAGCAGCTCCGTCACCACCTCCCAGCCCGCACCCGCCCAGAACTCCGGCGGATCCAAGGGCGCGCCCCGTCTGCGCACGCGCCGGGCGCACGTTCCCGGGCGCCCCAAGCGCAGTGTGCTGCTGACCGTACTCACCGGCCTGGTCCTGCTCTACACCGTGGTGCCCCTGGTGTGGCTGGTCATCAGCGCCACCAAGACCCAGGAAGGACTCGGCGACTCGTCCGGGCTGTGGTTCAGCAACGACTTCGCCCTCTGGGACAACATCAGCGAGACGTTCTCGTACCACGACGGCATCTTCGTCCGCTGGCTGCTGAACACCCTGCTGTACGTGGTGCTCGGTGCCGGTGGCGCCACCCTCCTGGCGATCCTGGGCGGCTACGCGCTGGCGAAGTTCAGGTTCCCCGGGAAGCGCGCCGTGTTCGCCGTGGTCATCGGCGCCGTCGCCGTCCCCGGTACCGCGCTGGCGGTGCCCACCTTCCTGATGTTCAGCAAGATGGGGCTCACCGACACTCCGTGGGCGGTGATCATCCCCTCACTCGTCTCGCCGTTCGGCCTGTATCTGATGTGGGTCTTCGCCACCGAGGCGATCCCCAACGAACTGATGGAGGCCGCCCGGATCGACGGAGCGGGCGAGGTGCGCACCTTCTTCCAGGTGGCCCTGCCGCTCCTCGCCCCCGGCACCGTGACCGTGCTGCTGTTCACCACGGTCGCCACCTGGAACAACTACTTCCTGCCGCTGATCATGCTCAAGGACCCGGACTGGTACCCGCTGACCCTGGGCCTGGACTCCTGGAACAACCAGGCGCAGACGATCGGCGGTGACGTGATCTTCAACCTGGTGATCACGGGTTCGCTGCTCACCATCATCCCCTTGATCGCCGCGTTCCTGCTGCTGCAGAGGTTCTGGCAGTCCGGGCTCGCCGCCGGAAGCGTCAAGGAGTGACTCCGCCCGCAAGGCCCCCTCGGTCCCGTCTCTTTCACCTTCATCTCCTCACCCTCACCCTGTCCCACCCACGAAGAAGTGGAAGCACCTCCATGCGCAGAACCACACGCCGCCTGATGCGCGGCCTCGCCGTCCTCTCCGTCCTCGCCCTGGGCGCCACCGCCTGCGGCGGCTCCGACGACGACAGCTCCGGCCAGAAGCCGGTCTCCTCCGACGACATCCAGGCGGCCCTCAAGAAGGGCGGCTCGGTCACGGTCTGGGCCTGGGAGCCCACGCTCAAGTCGGTCGCCGCCGACTTCCAGAAGAAGTACCCCAAGGTCAAGATCAACCTGGTCGGCGAGCGGTCCGGCGACAAGCACTACACGGCCCTGTCGAACGCCATCTCGGCCAAGAAGGGCGTCCCGGACGTCGCGCAGGTCGAGTACTTCGCGCTGAGCCAGTACGCCCTCACCAAGGGCCTCACCGACCTGGCCCCCTTCGGCGCCGACAAGCTCAAGTCCAAGTACACCCCCGGCCCGTGGAACGCCGTGAGCGAGGGTGACAAGGTCTACGGCCTGCCGATGGACTCCGGCCCGATGGCGATGTTCTACAACAAGAAGGTCTTCGACAAGTACAAGATCGCGGTCCCGACCACCTGGGACGAGTACGTCGAGGCGGCCCGCAAGCTCCACAAGGCCGACCCCAAGGTCTTCATCGCCAACGACGCCGGCGACGCGGGCTTCACCACCAGCATGCTGTGGCAGGCCGGTTCGCGTCCCTACAAGGTCGACGGCACCAAGGTGTCGGTCAACTTCGACGACGCGGGCGCCAAGAAGTACACGGACACCTGGCAGAAGCTGATCGACGAGAAGCTCGTCTCGCCGATCAACGGCTGGACCGACGACTGGTACAAGGGCCTGGGCGACGGCACCATCGCCACCCTGACGACCGGCGCCTGGATGCCCGCCAACTTCGTGACCGGTGTGCCGAACGCCGCCGGTGACTGGCGCGCGGCGCCGATGCCGGCCTGGACCAAGGGCGACAAGGCGACCGCGGAGAACGGCGGCAGCTCCCTTGCCCTGCCCGAGCTGGGCAAGAACAAGGAACTCGCCTACGCCTTCGTCGAATACGCGAACTCCGGTGACGGCGTCGCGACCCGCATCAAGGAGGGCGCCTTCCCGGCGACCACCGCGGAGCTCCAGGACAGCGCGTTCCAGAACAAGGAGTTCGAGTACTTCGGCGGCCAGAAGGCCAACGAGATCTTCGCCGAGTCGGCGGCCAACGTCGCCTCCGACTGGTCGTACCTGCCCTTCCAGCAGTACGCCAACTCGATCTTCAACGACACCGTCGGCAAGGCCTACGTCGGCAGCACCAAGCTCTCCGCCGGCCTGAAGTCCTGGCAGGACGCCTCCATCAAGTACGGCAAGGAACAGGGCTTCACCGTCGACTAGTCCGACACACGACCCCATGCCGCCCCCTTGTGCCACACCGGAAGGACCACGATGATCTCCACCCTCCTGTCCCAGCTGAACGGGCCGGACGGTGACTCCACCCCACGTCTCGCGTACGGCGCCGACTACAACCCCGAGCAGTGGCCTCGCGAGGTGTGGGAGGAGGACGTACGGCTGATGCGTGAGGCCGGCGTCAACCTGGTCTCCGTGGGGATCTTCTCCTGGGCCCGCATCCAGCCGGCCCGGGACCAGTGGGACTTCGGCTGGCTCGACGAGATCATGGGCCTGCTGCACGCGGGCGGCATAGGGGTCGACCTCGCCACCGCCACCGCGTCCCCGCCGCCCTGGCTCACCACGGCGCACCCGGAGATCCTTCCGGTGACCGCCTCCGGTGAGACGGTGTGGCCGGGGGCGCGGCAGCACTGGCGGCCCACCTCGCCCGTCTTCCGCGAGCACGCGCTGGGCCTGGTGCGGACGATGGCCGAGCGGTACGCGGACCATCCCGCGCTGGTGGCCTGGCACATATCCAACGAGCTGGGCTGCCACAACATCTACGACTACTCGGACGACGCGGCCCGCGCGTTCCGCGACTGGCTGCGCGACCGTTACACCACCCTCGACGCCCTCAACCACGCCTGGGGCACGGCCTTCTGGTCGCAGCGCTACAGCGACTGGGAGCAGATCCTGCCGCCGCGGCTGGCCGCCTCCCACCCGAACCCCACGCAGCAGCTGGACTTCAAGCGCTTCTCCTCCGACGCGCTGAAGGAGTACCTGCGCGCCGAGCGGGACGTGCTGCGGGAGATCACGCCGGACGTGCCGGTCACCACGAACTTCATGGTGATGGGCAACACGAAGGGCATGAACTACCCCGACTGGGCGGGCGAGATCGACTTCGTCTCCAACGACCACTACGTCCACCCGGGCCCGCAGGACCGCGACGAGCTGTCCTTCTCCGCGAACCTCACCAGCGGTATCGCGAGCGGCCGTCCGTGGTTCCTGATGGAGCACTCCACCAGCGCCGTCAACTGGCAGCCCGTCAACGTGGCCAAGCGGCCCGGCGATCTGGCCCGCGACTCGCTGCTGCACGTCGCTCACGGCGCCGACGCCGTGTGCTACTTCCAGTGGCGCCAGTCCGCGGCCGGCGCCGAGAAGTACCACTCCGCGATGGTGCCGCACGCCGGTGCCGACAGCGAGGTCTACCGCGCGGTCACCGCCCTCGGCCGGACCCTCAAGGCCCTGGCCCCGGTCGCGGGCACCGAGCGCGAGCATGCCCGGGTCGGGATCGTCTACGACTGGGAGTCGTGGTGGGCGAGCGAGCAGGACTCCCACCCGACCGCCCTGCTCGACTACCGCCAGGAGGCGCTGGACTGGTACTCCGCGCTCCTCGCCCTCGGCGTCCGGGCGGACGTCGTCACCACCACGGCCGACCTCGACCGCTACGACGTTCTGATCGCACCCGTGCTGCACGTGATCCCGGCGCCACTGGCCAAGGAGCTCACGCGGTACGCCGAGACCGGCGGCCACCTGGTCACCACGTACTTCTCCGGTGTCGTCGACGAGAACGACCACATCTGGCTCGGCGGTCACCCGGGAGCGCTGCGCGACCTCCTCGGCATCCGTATCGAGGAGTTCGGGCCGCTGCTCGACGGTGACAGCGTCGACCTGGATGGCGCCGGCACGGGCACCCTGTGGACCGACCGGATCACCGTCACCGACCCGTCGGTGGAGGTGCTGGCCCACTACCGCACCGGTACGTACGCGGGCATGCCCGCCGTCACCCGCCGTGCGGCGGGGCAGGGCTCGGCCTCGTACGTCTCCACCCGGCTCGGCGTCGACGGGCTGGCCGGTCTGCTGCCGAAGCTCCTCGGCCCGGCCGGCGTCCGGAGTGAACTGCCCGCCGACGCACGGGGGTCGGTCGAGCAGACCGTGCGCCGCGGACCCGACGGCCGCTTCCTGTTCCTGGTCAACCGGACCGACGAGAGCGTGCCGCTGACCGGCCTCTCGGGTGAGGTCCTGGTCGGCGACACCGACACCGAGGGCGGTCTCGTCCTCGGGCCGAGGGCCGTCGCCGTGGTGCGCCGGCCCGCCGACTGACCCACTCCCCCGCACACCGCCGACTCCTCGAACGGCACCGCACTGGTTCGAGGGCCATCCCTCCTGCCCGACGGGCGGGAGGTCAACCGCAGCTACCACCACCGCAGTTGGGAGCACAGATGGCACGCCGCACCCGCAACAGACGGCTCCTCGGAGCCGCCGGCCTCACCGCACTGGCCACCGGGGCCGCCCTGGTCTCCGCCCCGTCGTCCACCGCACAGGTCACGGCGGCGGACACCGCCGCCGTCACCGTGCGGCCCGACCCCTCGTACGAGCAGGAGAAGTTCGAGGGCTGGGGCACCAGCCTGGTCTGGTTCGCCAACGCCACCGGCGACTACCCCAAGGAGATACGCGAGAAGCTCGCCAAGCTCCTGTTCGGTGACGACGGCCTGGCGCTGAACATCGCCCGCTACAACATCGGCGGTGGCAACGCCCCGGACGTCAAGGACTACCTGCGCGCCGGAGGTGCCGTCGAGGGCTGGTGGAAGGCCCCGGCCGGCACCACCCGCGAGGACACCGACTGGTGGAGCGCCGACGACCCGGCGGACTGGAACAAGAACGCCGACGCCACCCAGCGCTGGTGGGTCGACCGCATCAAGAACGACATCGACCACTGGGAGACGTTCAGCAACTCCCCGCCGTGGTTCATGACGAAGAGCGGCTACGTCTCCGGCGGGTTCAACGCCACCGAGGACCAGCTCAAGACCGAGTCTGTCGACGACTTCGCCGCCTACATGGCGGGCGCGACCAAGCGTCTCGAGAAGGCCGAGGGCATCAAGGTCGACACGATCGACCCGTTCAACGAGCCCAACACCAACTACTGGAGCACCCGCCTGGGCGCCGACGGCGAGCCCGTCGGAGGCCGCCAGGAAGGGGCGCACATCGGCCCCGAGCTCCAGCAGAAGGTCATCAAGGCCCTGGCCCCGGCGCTGAAGAAGGCGAAGACCAAGGCGGAGATCTCCGCCATGGACGAGACCAACCCGTCCATCTTCTCGACGAACTGGAACACCTACCCGCAGGAAGTGCGGGACCTCGTCGGCCAGATGAACGTCCACACCTACGGCACCGGCCAGCGGACCACCGTACGGGACCTGGCCAAGGCGGCCGACAAGCCGCTGTGGCAGAGCGAGGTCGAGGGCGACTGGGGCGACGGCCAGAGCTTCACGGACATGCGGCCGGGCCTCGGTCTCGCCCAGCGCATCGTCGACGACCTGCGTGAACTGGAGCCCAAGGCTTGGGTGTTCTGGCAGCCCGTCGAGGACTACGACAACATGAAGCCGGGCGGCGAGTCGGCCAAGGGCGGCAACTGGGGCAGCATCCAGCTCCCGTTCAGCTGCACCTCGAAGGACACCCTCAAGTCCTGCCCGATCTACACGAACACGAAGTTCGACACGGCCCGCAACTTCACGCACTACATCAAGCCCGGCGACCGGCTGATCAAGACCGACGACACCTCCAGCGCCGCCGCCGTCTCCAAGAAGGGCAACGGCGCGACGGTCGTCCACGTCAACAGCACCACCGACGCCCGCGCGGTCACCGTCGACCTGTCGAAGTTCGGCAAGGTCAGCCGCAGCGCCACCGTCACCCCGGTCGTGACCAGCGCCGACGGCAAGCTCGAACGCCACAGGGCCGTCAAGGTCAGTGACCGCAAGGCCACCTTCACGGTCCCCGCGCAGTCCGTGACCTCCTTCGTCGTCAAGGGCGTCTCGGGCGTCGCGAAGGACGCGGCCGAGCTGCGGAAGGGCCACACCTACGCGCTGACCGGCGTCCAGAGCGGCAAGGCGCTCACTGTCGCGGACAACGGCACGAGCCTCGTCATCAAGACCTCCGCGGGGGACGCGGCCGGCCAGGAGTGGCAGCTGCGGCAGATCTCCGGTGACACCGGCAACCGGCAGCGGTACGTCTTCACCAACGCGGTGGAGGGCAAGCGCCTGGCGGTCCGTGACGGCGCCCCGGTGCTGGAGGCCGACTCCGGCCCGCGCGACAAGGCCACCCAGTGGATCATGTCGACGACCGGCGACGGCACCTGGACCCTCGTCAACGCCGCCACCGGACGGCTGCTGGAGGTCGGCGGCCAGGCCACGAACGACGGAGCCGCCGTCACGCTGTGGACGCCCAACTCCGGCGCCAACCAGCGCTGGAGGGTCACCGACGTGACCGACTAGCACCGGCCACCGCCCCGGGCGGACGCCCGGACGCACCCTCTGTCGCACAGCTCTGTGCCCGCCGTCGCGCACGGCGGGCACAGAGGTGCGTTCACGGACGTTCCTCCTTCGACCACTCCGTCGAGGGCGACCTCATGGTGTGATGCCCGATGAAGAGACCCATCTCTGATCAAGATGCCTGAAGAAGCCGAACCACGCCCCGGGAGAGCCAGTGGATCTGCGACAGATGGAGGTCGTCATCGCGGTGGCCGATGAGGGCGGCTTCACCGCGGCGGCGCAGCGGCTGCACGTCGTCCAGTCGGCCGTGTCGAGCACGGTGCGCGCGCTGGAACGCGAGCTGGGCACCCCGCTGTTCGACCGCACCACGCACCGGGTCTCCCTGACACCGGCCGGTGAGGCCTTCGTACCGGCAGCGCGGGCGGCGTTACGGGCAGCGGACCAGGCACGGGCTGCCGTCGACGTCGTACAGGGGCACCTGCGGGGACGCATCACGGTCGGCACGATGCAAGGGGTCTGGGCCGACCTGCACCGCCCGCTGGCCGCCCTGCGGGCCGAGCATCCGGGCGTGGTGGTGCGGCTGCGGCAGGCGGCCGTGGTCGACATCCGCCAGGCGCTGCGCGAGGGCACGGTGGACCTGGCCGTGGTCGCCCTCGACCGTCAGCAGCAGCGGGGACTGGTCACGCGGCTGCTGTCCCGCGAGGAGATGGTGCTCGTGAGCGCTCCGGAGCGGACGTTCCCCGTGACGGACGGGAAGGTCGCGCTCGCCGACGCCGCGCGGCTGCCGCTGGTCGACTTCACTCCCGGCTGGGCGATCCGGCTCGCCGTGGACAAGGCCTTCCGGGCGGCCTCCGTCGACCGCGAGCCGACCTTCGAGGTCAACGACATCGTCGCGGCCTCCGAACTAGTCCGCAACGATCTGGGTGTGTGCGTCATGCCCGTCTCCATCGCCGACCGGTTCCCCGACCTGACGACCCACCGTTTCGACCGTCACGCGCCGAACTGGAAGGTCATGGTCGTCCGGCCCCGGGGCGAGGCACCCCCGGCGGTCGCCGCGCTGCTGCGGCACATGACCTGACGGAAGCCGGGTCGCGCCGTGGCCTGACCGGTCCCGGGTCGCTCACCGCTTCCCGGTGTCATCTCCCTCGGAGATGACTGACATCTCGAACCATCGCCACAATGAGGGAAGCGCAGAGGCGCCCCCGGACGCTGACGGAATCATGAACGTCCTCCAGGGCTCGCGCGACGACCACACCTCGGGCCGGTCCACCGGCACGGCCGCACTCGGTGTGCCGGGATGGCTGGTCGTGCTCCTGGCCACCGCCTCCGGCATGACTGTCGCCAACCTGTACTACGCGCAGCCCCTGTTGGCCTCGCTGCGCGACGTCTTCCACGTCGGCGAGACGGCCGCCGGCGGGCTGATCACCCTCACCCAGGTCGGCTACGTCCTGGGCATGCTCCTGCTCGTCCCGCTCGGCGACCGGCTGGAGAAGCGCCGGCTGATCACGGTGCTGCTGGCGGTCACCACGCTCGCCCTCCTCGCCGCCGGCCTCGCGACGAGCTTCCCCTTGCTGCTGATCGCTTCCCTGATCAGCGGCGGCACGTCGGTCGTCGCCCAGATCCTCGTGCCCTTCGCCGCGAGTCTCGCCCCGGACCACACCCGCGGCAGGATCGTGGGCCGGGTGATGAGCGGCCTGCTCACCGGCATCCTGCTGTCCCGCACCCTCAGCAGCCTGGTCTCCGACGTGGCCGGCTGGCGCGTCGTCTATCTGGGCTCCGCCGTCCTGATGGCACTGCTGGCCCTTGCCCTGCACGCTGCCCTGCCCCGGCAGGCCGCCACGACGGCGATCCCGTACACCCAGGTGCTGCGTTCCACGGTCCGACTGGTCTGCGTCCACCCGGCGTTGCTGCGCCGCGGGCTCTACCAGGCGGCGATGTTCGGTGCGTTCAGCGCGTTCTGGACCACCGTCTCGTACGTCCTCACGGGCCCGCGTTTCCACTACTCCCCCGTCGGAGTCGGTGTCTTCGCCCTGGTCGGAGCGGCCGGGGCGGCCGTGGCTCCCTTCGCGGGCCGTTGGGCCGACCGCAAACTGGTGCGCCCGATGACGGGCGCCGGGCTGGTCGCCGCGGCCGTCGCCTTCGCGGTCGCGGGGTTCGGCCAGGGGCACATCCTTCTGCTGGCCCTGGCCGCCGTGCTCCTCGACATGGCCGTGCAGACCACGCTGATCCTCGGTCAGCACACCGTCTACCAGCTCGACGCGAACGCGCGGGCACGGCTGAACAGTGCCTTCATCGCCCTCTTCTTCGTCGGCGGCGCCCTCGGTTCGCAGTTCGGCTCGCTCGCCTTCCACGCCGGCGGCTGGACGGCGGTGTCCCTCCTCGGCACGGCGCTCCCCGTCCTTGCCCTCCTCTACTGGGCCACGGAGTTCCGTACGGCGCGCCGCACCTCCTGACCGGCGCGGCCTCCGGTCTGTCAGCAGTGGCCGAAAACGCATGAGCTGAACATCCGTTCCCTACGATGACCCGGTGACCAGTGACATCGCGGCGCAGGTGGGCGCCGAAACCGACGCCCACCCGAAGACGGATTCCCCTCCCTGGGCGAGGCGGCTGCGCCGTTTCGGCTACACGGGGCATCCACGGACCGACACCCGCGACCTTCTGGTCCCGCCCTTCCCGGAGCCCGGCACACGCGTCGGCGAGGCCCTGGGCCTCAGTCCGGCACTGACCTACCGCGTCCTGAAGGCGATGGGCTGGATCGGTCCGGTCCTCGTCGCCGTACTCGCCGGAGCGATCCGCTTCTGGAACCTGGGCCGGCCGCGGTCCGTGGCCTTCGACGAGACGTACTACGCCAAGGACGCCTGGGCGTTGCTGAAGCTCGGCTACGAGGGGACGTGGCCGGACCGCAAGATCGCCGACCCGCAGATCCTGGCGGACCCTCAGGTGATCCCGCTGTCCGACACCGGGACCTTCGTGGCGCACCCGCCGATGGGCAAGTGGGTGATCGCCCTAGGTGAGTGGATGTTCGGCCTGAACCCCTTCGGCTGGCGTTTCATGACGGCGGTGCTCGGCACGCTGTCGGTGCTGATGCTGTGCCGAATAGGCCGCCGGCTGTTCCGTTCGACGGCGCTGGGCTGTCTGGCCGGGCTGCTGTTGGCGGTGGACGGCCTGCACTTCGTGATGAGCCGCATCGCTCTGCTCGACCTCGTCGTCATGTTCTTCGTGCTGGCCGCGTTCGGGTGTCTGCTGGTCGACCGGGACCGGGCGCGGGCCCGTCTCGCGGAAGCCCTGCCGGTGGACGCGGACGGCTTCGCGGGTCCGCATCAACACACCGGCGAGCACGCGGGGATGGGTGTACGGCCCTGGCGGATCGCGGCCGGCGCACTTCTGGGCCTGGCGGCCGCGAGTAAGTGGAACGGCCTCTACGTCCTGGCGTTCTTCATGGTCATGACCGTGCTGTGGGACGTCGCCTCCCGCCGCGTCGCCGGCGCGCGCCGCCCGTATCTGTCGGTGCTGCGCAAGGATCTCGGCTGGTCCGTACTGTCCCTCGCGCCGGTCGCCCTGGTCACGTATCTGATGACCTGGACCGGCTGGTTCCTGACCGACAAGGGCTACGGACGGCACTGGGCGGACGGCCGGGGCGGCCCGTGGTCGTGGATCCCGGCCCCGCTGCGCAGCCTGTGGCACTACGAGCACGGGGTCTACGAGTTCAACGTGGGGCTGGACTCCTGGCACCGCTACGAGTCCAACCCGTGGAGCTGGCTGGTCCTCGGACGGCCGGTGGCGTACTCGTACGAGACGGACTTCGCACAGGACGGCTGCCGCACCGCGTCCGGCTGCTCCCAGGCGGTCCTCGCGCTGGGCACACCGCTGCTGTGGTGGTCGGCGTGCTTCGCGCTCCTCTATCTGCTCTACCGGTGGGCGCTGCGCCGCGACTGGCGTGCGGGCGCCGTCCTGTGCGCCGTGGGTGCCGGCTATCTGCCCTGGTTCCTGTACCAGGACCGTACGATCTTCTCCTTCTACGCGGTCGCCTTCGTGCCGTATCTGTGCCTGGCCGTCGCGATGTTGGTGGGCGCGATGCTGGGGCCGCCGGGGTCGAGTGAGAGACGCCGGGCCGTGGGAGCGATGAGCGCGGGTGTCCTCGTACTGCTCATCGTCTGGAACTTCATCTACTTCTTCCCGATCTACACGGGTGCGACGATCCCGTATTCCGACTGGCATTCGAGGATGTGGCTCGACACCTGGATCTGAGGGATACGGGACCGCGCTCCGTATGTCACCTTCGGCGGCCCCTGGTCGCCAGGCCACTGCCGACCCCGGCGAGATGCAGGGCCAGCACGATCAGCCCTATCAGCATCACGTTGGTCGAGGTGAAGACATCGTTGGTCGAGATCTCCGCGGCGTTGATCAGGAACGCGACGAGGAACAGGACGGCCGCTGCCATGCCGAGCATGGATTCCCCTCTCTGCGGTTTACGGAGTGGGGTCAGATCCCACTCCCACTCGACGAGTGCCCCGGCCCGGCCGGATCAGACACCCATGACCCGGGCCGATCGTGGTACTCGCCGACCACAGCGGAATCCCCGCAGACCACCGCATTCCGGAGTCCCTGCCATCGTCTCCGGAACCGGACGACTAAGCGCTTTGCCGTCGGGAAGCAGCAACGGTGGAAGCAAAGCAAGCGCCACAGCCCCACAGGGAATGGGCTGGGGGAAGCCGTGATGGCGACCGAGCCGCGTTGGGACGACAAACTGCCTTCTGAGGAGACTTACACCCAGACCACCGAATTCGCCGGCGAACCGTCCGATGTGACGGGCTCACGACTCGCCGCGGAGGGGTTCCTCCTTGCGCTCACGCGTGCCTCGCCACCGGCGGAGCCCGAACGCTGGGACGACATCCTGCTGATCGTCACGGAGCTGGCCGCCAACGCGGTGCAGTACGCGCCGGGCCCGTTCACGCTGCACCTGCGGCGCACGTTCGACGGTGTGCACGTGACGATGCACGACACCAGCACCACACCACCGGCGCCCCGTCCCTTCCGCCCCGGCCGTAACGACGGGGGCGTGGGATGGCATCTGATCCACACGCTGTGCGACCAGGTGAGCGTGGTGCCGACCGAGAAGGGCAAGGACATCCACGTGTTCATGCCCTGGTGAGGTTCCCCGGCGTGCCCTGGATTGCTCTACGGCTCCTGCGTCCCTACGGCACGGTCTGGAGCGGCACCAGGACGCGGATCGTCTTGCCGCCTCCCGGACGCCTTTCGATGGCGATGTCGCGGGCCAGCCGGATGATCAGCGGCCAGCCGTAGCCGTTGCCGTGATGGGCCGAGGGAAGGCCGCCCGAGCCGAAGGCGGCGGCCGGGACGACATCACTGTTGTCGTGCACGGCCAGCCGCACGCCCTCACGCGTGGACGTCACGTCGACCCCGACCAGCCCGCCCCCGTGCCGGACGGCGTTCGCGGCCAGTTCCGAGACGACCAGCAGGAGATCGATGACAGCGGTCTCCGTCGCCCTGCGGGGCGGGGAGCTCCACTGTTCCAGCACCACGGCGCGGACGTGGGCACGGGCCATCGCCGCGGTCGTGATCGGAACCGCCGTCATCGACGTCCCACCGGACCTGCGGTCGGGCGACGCGAAGGCAGTCGTGTCGATTCGGTCCATATCCGTCGTGCCCCTGAGATCTGCTTGCTCGATGCCGGGTCCCAGAACGGGTCCGTCCACAACCGTCTTCCCACTGAGCGCGCGACCATGGGTACGAATCCCCCGACCGTCGTGCCGGGTCAGGGTGTGGTCGCCCGTCGTGGAGGCAGACTCCGGTAGTAGTCGCCGACACCGGCGAGGTACTCGGGGTCCAGCGTCTCGCGATCGGTCTTGAACCGCGGCGCGGCCTTTATCTCCTCCTCGGTGCACGCCACCCTGACCTCCTGGGCCCCGGCGTCGACGGCGGTGACGACGCCCACGGGTATCAGCACACTGCTGCCGAACAGCCAGACTCCGGTGTCGACGATCAGATGGCGCAGCCCCGAGTCGTCGGCCTGCCGGTCCACATGCCCGACCGTGCCGTCGGACGCCACCACCGTGAACCCCGTGAGCCGCTGCCCCTCCGTGTGCCCGCTGTCCCCTGCGTACGACCAGATTCTGTCGGTGACCACGCCGCTCCTTCCGTCCCGTGTGCATTCCGTCTCGTGTGAGCCCGGGTGGGGCACCGCGGCCGGACATCCGCCGCCCGTGATGCTCCACGGGCAGCAAATACCCTGCCGACGGACTGGCATTCGCAACGATTTCGCCGAAAGGGTCTTCCCGCGTGCTTTATGCGCGCGCCACGTAGCTGCGGATCGTCGTGCCGTGCTCGTCGGTGTGCACGCGCACCAGATCCGACAGGTGGTGAACGAGGAGAAGGCCCCGGCCGCCGAGTTGGTCGGGGGGAGCCGGACGGCGGCCCACGAGGGGGTCGGTCAGCCGGCCGGCGTCCTGGACCTCGCAGACGATCTGCTCGCTCTCCGCCCACAGACGCAGCGTTCCCCCTCCGCCCGCGTGCACCACGCTGTTCGTGGTCAACTCCGCCACGACCAGCGCCAGATCCTGCAGGCGGACCGCGCCCATCCCCCGCTCCCGTGCCTCCTGGAGAGCGAAGTCCCGTGTGACGGGCAGGGCTTCGGCGTCGAACCGGACCGTCGCCGCCCCGGGCGGACACAGCAGCGGCTCGTTGTAGCGGTCGAGCACCTTCAACGGGTCGTAGGCCCCGCTGACCGACTGCCGGCCCGCCGTGATGAGCACGGGGTGCGTGGCGTGGGCGTCGGCGAGTACGTCGTCCGGCAGCGACCGGGCGTCGTACGGACAGAGGATGGTCACGTCCCGACCACGGAACGCCGCGTTGATCAGGGCCTCGTGCTGGACGCAGGCCGGATACTCCGAGGCGGTGCGGCCGGACCAGATCGGTTCCCCGATGATGCGCACATGACCGCCGCGCCGGGCGTCGGCGAAGGCCCGCAGGACCGACGGGATGATGCGGCCGGGGTTCCGGCCGGCCCTGGTCATGTCGACGAAGTGCACGGCGTCGGCCGCCGTTCCCAGCGCCGCCGCGATCAGTTCCAGCCGCGGGACGGGCGCGGCCACCGCGACGGGTTCCGACGCCGCCAGTCCCTCCAGGAGGAAGGGCACCGTCCCGGCCACGTACTCCTGGTCACCGCGGTAGAAGAGCGCAGGATGGACGAAGGGGGCGTCCTCGGTGGCCGTCGTCGTCATGCCGCCCCACCAGTCGTCGGGGTAGGGGCCGGGAGGTCTGGGCAATCCGCCACCGCCCGGCCCGGGTCGTGTGGGCTCCGGGCGCGAAGCCGGCCGTCGGCCGACTCGGCCGGGGCGGCCCGCCGCTGCAGGACCTCGACACCGACAACAATGTGTCCGTGCTGCCCTTCAGGTCCACCGGTGCCACCCCGGGAGGCCACAATACGCCGTCGCACTGGCGTTCCATGAATGTGCCCGAGGCGCCGCCGCGCAGCCCGCGGGCCGGTCGCACGTCTGCGCGACCGGCCCGCGGGGTTCACCTGGTGACTGCCTCTCCACCGTCACGTACCTGGATACCGCCCGTACCGGCAGGCCGCGCAGGCATCGGCGCCACGGCCTGCCGGGCGGCCGCGAGATGGCGGCGCGCCCTCTCCAGGGCACGCCTCACATCGCGCGTGCCGGTCGACACGCAGAGCGTGTAGGCGAGGTCCTGCGCCCGCTGGTCAGGTTTCGCCACGGCGTCGCCCTCACCCTCGGGGGCGATCAGCGCCTCGTACTCGTCCACGAGCCTGCGCAGGGTCGCGGGATGGGGCATCAGCATCGGGCTCACTCCTCCGACCTCCTCGGCGTCCTCGGCCTTGCGCGTCACGCGGCCCTGGTGCGTCCGTCGGTGCCGGTCCGCCCGTCGGCATCGTGACCACCGCCTTGTGGCTGCTGCCCGCCCATCGCCTCGTCCCTGACACGCGCGCAACTGCGGCTGATGAGACGTGAGACGTGCATCTGGGAGATGCCGAGCACATCGGCGATGCGGGTCTGCGTCATGTCCTCGAAGAAGCGCATGTACAGGATGGCCCGCTCACGCTCGGGCAGCCGGCGCAGTCCTTCCCTGGCCGCTTCCCGGTCGACGACCAGCTCGTACGAGGAATCGACGTCCCCCAGGGTGTCCGCGAGGCTGTAGTTGTCGTCCGCGGAGGCGAGTTCGGCGTCCAGGGACAGCGTGCTGAAGCTCTCCATCGCCTCCATCCCCGCGCCGACCTCGTCCTCCGTCAGGCCCGTGTGTGCCGCGATCGCGGCCACCGTCGGCTCCGGGGCGCCGGGATTCAGCGTGAGATCCCGACGGGCCAGCCGCACCTTGTTGCGCAGCTCCTGGACGCGGCGGGGCACTCTCAGGGCCCACATCCGGTCCCGGAAGTGCCGCTTCACCTCACCGGTGATGGTGGGCACGGCGTAACTCTCGAACGCCCCGCGCGAGGGGTCGTACCGGTCGACCGCCTTCACCAGTCCCATGGCCGCGACCTGGCGCAGGTCCTCGACCGATTCGCCCCGGTCGCGGAAACGGCCGGCGATCCGGTGGGCCATGGGCAGCCATACGGTCACCAGTTCGTCGCGTACGGCGTCCCTCTCGGGCCCGTCCTCCAGTTCGGCAAGCCGGGCGAACGCGGCCGCGGCGTCAGGGGCGTCGTCGTGCGAGTGCTTCGCATGGGCTGACGGCCGGGTGGTCGAGTCCGGCCGGACGGCCGTCTCCGTGCTCACGGGCTTGTCAGATCGATTTATAGACAAATCGCTAGGCATACGGATTCGCTCCTGAACATTGGCTTGCGGGGGAATGCCGCAGGAGGAGTGCCGCCCGAGCCGCCCGGAGACCCCCGGAGCACGGACGTACTCGCTCCTACGGACGTGCCTCCGGTCCGAAGCACGAAATTCCGCTTGCCCGGGCTTCCCGAGGAAAAACACCGCTTCTCGAAATCGACCACACGGTGTGGCGGCGGGATTCCCGCCCCGTCACGGCTCCGGCCTGGCCTCGTTCCTGGCCGGCGCCCGCCCGAAACCCCCTCAGGAGAGGGAACAAAGGGGCGACTTCCGGCCAGATCCTCCCGGCGCCCGATTTCTCTTGCCTCTCAGAAGGAGTGGGCGGCCCGAAGCAGGGCATGCGGGCTTTGACACATCAGCGCCGACGAGTGGGGTGGACGGCATGACAGCCGTGACGGCAGGCGAAGCAACGGCCACGGCACAGAGGACGCAGACGGTCGACGAGACAGCACTTCCTCTCATCGACGAACCGTCCCTGATCAAGCCGAAGGACGCTCGCGATCTGTCCCGACAGTTCTTCGACCGCCTGGCCGTGCTGGAGGAAGGCACCCGCGAGTACCAGTACGCGCGCAACACCCTGATCGAGATGAACCTGTCCCTCGTACGGTACGCGGCCTCCCGGTTCCGCGGGCGGGGCGACTCGATGGAGGACATCGTCCAGGTCGGCACCATCGGGCTCATCAAGGCCATCGACCGGTTCGAGCTGACCCGCGAGGTGGAGTTCACCTCCTTCGCCGTCCCCTACATAGTCGGCGAGATCAAGCGGTTCTTCCGCGACACGAGCTGGGCCGTCCATGTGCCGCGCCGACTGCAGGAGGCCCGGGTCGAGTTGGCGAAGGCCACGGAGGAACTGCGGACGCGTCTGGGGCGTACGCCCACGACCGCCGAGCTGTCACAGCTCATGTCGCTGCCCGAGGAAGAGGTCATCGAGGCCCGCAAGGCGGCGAACTGCTACAACTCCTCATCGCTCGACGCGGCCCTCACCTCCGACGGCGACTCGCAGGGCGAGACCGTTCTGGCCGACTTCATCGGCGAGGACGACCGGGCGCTGGAGCTCGTGGACGACCTCCACTCCCTGACCCCCCTCATCGCCGAACTCGACGAGCGGGAGCGCCTCATCATCCATCTGCGGTTCGTCGAGGAGCGGACCCAGGCGGAGATCGGTGAGGTCATCGGCATCTCGCAGATGCACGTGTCGCGACTGATCAGTCGCATCATCAAGCGGCTGCGCGCCGGTCTGCTCGATCCCTCGGTGGCCTGAAGCACCGTCCGGTCGGCCGCCTGATCCGGCACCGAATCGTCGAGCCCGCCGTCCCCGCTCTCGCGAGCGTTTTCACCTCGCGACAGCAGGGCGGCGGGCTCTGTCGTGCGCGACTCCTCTGGCCCGGCCCAGGGAAGATCACCCTCCCCGGCGCCAATCTGGCTCGGCCTTTGTTCACGGCATGACCTTCGGGTTAGCCTGCGGCGTACTTCCTCAACCGGCGGCCCCGAATTCTCGGGTCCGCGCCGACGAGGAGGGGTCCGGCAGTGGGCCTGAAGTTCCGAGTCCCCCCTTTCACGGGACTCTTGTCTTGAACGGAACGAGGGTGCGCATGACCAGCCAGACGACCGACCCTGTCGGCCGCACTCCGGGCGAACCGGAGCTGCGCCGGCTGCTGGCCGGGCTGACCGCGGTACGGGACGGAGACTTCGGCACACGTCTGCCGGACGACGGCGGGGGCCTCCTCGGCGACATCGCCACCGTCTTCAACGGCATGGTCGACCAGTTGTCCGTGTTCACCTCGGAAGTCACCCGTGTCGCGCGCGAGGTGGGTACCGAGGGGACGCTGGGCGGACAGGCGGAAGTACCGGGCGTCTCCGGGACCTGGGCCGATCTCACCGACTCGGTCAACGCGATGGCGGGCAATCTCACCACCCAGGTCCGCGACATCGCGCAGGTGGCGACGGCGGTCGCCAAGGGCGACCTCTCCCAGAAGATCGACGTGCCGGCCCGCGGCGAGATCCTGGAGCTCAAGAACACCATCAACACGATGGTCGACCAGCTCTCCGCGTTCGCCGACGAGGTGACCCGGGTGGCCCGCGAGGTCGGCACCGAGGGGCGGCTCGGCGGCCAGGCGGACGTCAAGGGCGTCAAGGGCACCTGGCGCGACCTGACCGACTCCGTGAACTTCATGGCGAGCAACCTGACCGCCCAGGTCCGCAACGTGGCGCAGGTGGCGACCGCGGTGGCCAGGGGCGATCTCTCACAGAAGATCACCGTCGACGCCCGGGGCGAGATCCTCGCGCTCAAGGAGACCATCAACACGATGGTCGACCAGTTGTCCGCGTTCGCCGACGAGGTGACGCGCGTGGCCCGCGAGGTCGGCACGGCAGGCAATCTCGGCGGGCAGGCCACCGTCCGCGGTGTCTCGGGCACCTGGAAGGACCTCACCGACAACGTCAACGTGATGGCGTCCAACCTGACGGGCCAGGTCCGCTCGATCGCCCAGGTCGCCACCGCCGTGGCCCGCGGCGACCTCTCCCAGAAGATCACGGTCGAGGCCAAGGGCGAGGTCGCGGCCCTGGCTGACGTCATCAACACCATGGTCGACACGCTGTCCGCCTTCGCGGACGAGGTCACCCGGGTGGCCCGCGAGGTCGGCACCGAGGGCCGCCTGGGCGGGCAGGCCCGGGTGCCGAACGTGGCGGGCACGTGGAAGGACCTCACCGAGAACGTCAACTCGATGGCGAACAACCTCACCGGCCAGGTGCGCAACATCGCGCTGGTGACGACGGCGGTGGCCAAGGGCGATCTGTCCAAGAAGATCGACGTGGACGCCCGGGGCGAGATCCTGGAACTCAAGACGACGATCAACACGATGGTCGACCAGCTCTCCGCGTTCGCCGCCGAAGTGACTCGCGTGGCCCGCGAGGTCGGCAGCGAGGGACGGCTCGGCGGACAGGCCGAGGTCGAGGGTGTCTCCGGCACCTGGAAGCGGCTGACGGAGAACGTCAACGAGCTCGCGGGCAACCTGACGCGGCAGGTGCGCGCGATCGCCGAGGTCACCAGCGCCGTCGCGGAGGGCGACCTGACGCGCTCGATCACCGTCGAGGCATCCGGCGAGGTCGCCGAGCTCAAGGACAACATCAACTCGATGGTCGAGTCCCTGCGCGAGACCACCCGGGCCAACCAGGAGCAGGACTGGCTCAAGACCAACCTCGCGCGGATCTCCGGCCTGATGCAGGGCCACCGGGACCTGTCCGTGGTGGCCGAGCTGATCATGGACGAGCTCGCGCCCCTGGCGTCGGCCCAGTACGGCGCGTTCTACCTCGCGGAGGAGGCCGGGCGCGGCCACGAGCTGCGGCTCGTCGGCTCGTACGGATGGCCCGACGACGACGGGCGTCCCGTCCGCATCCCCTTCGGCCGCTCACTGGTCGGCCAGGCCGCGCGCAGCCGCCGCACCATCTCCGTGGACGAGCTGCCGCCTGGATACGTGACCATCTCCTCCGGGCTCGGCCAGACCGTGCCGACCGCCCTGGTGGTGCTGCCCATCACGGTCGAGGACCAGGTGCTCGGAGTCATCGAGCTGGCATCGGTGACCCGCTTCACGCAGATCCACCAGGACTTCCTGGGCCAGCTGATGGAGACCATCGGCGTCAACGTCAACACCATCGTGGCAAACGCGCGGACCGACGAGCTGCTGGACGAGTCCCAGCGACTGACCACCGAACTGCAGGCCCGCTCCGAGGAGTTGCAGGTCCAGCAGGACGAACTGCAGCGCTCCAACGAGGAACTGGAGGAGAAGGCCTCACTGCTGGTCGCGCAGAACCGTGACATCGAGGCGAAGAACCTGCAGATCGAACAGGCGCGACAGGAACTGGAGACCCGCGCCCAGCAGTTGTCGCTGGCCTCCAAGTACAAGTCGGAGTTCCTGGCGAACATGAGCCACGAGCTGCGGACCCCGCTGAACAGTCTGCTCATCCTCGCCCAGCTCCTTGCGCAGAACCCCTCACGCAACCTCACCCCGAAGCAGGTCGAGTACGCGGGCATCATCCACTCCGCGGGATCCGACCTGCTGCAGCTGATCAACGACATCCTCGACCTGTCGAAGGTCGAGGCCGGGAAGATGGAACTCGCCCCCGAGCGCGTCCCGCTGCGGCAGCTTCTCGAGTACGTCGAGGCGACCTTCCGGCCGATGACGACACAGAAGAGCCTGAACTTCACCGTGCGCACCGCGCCCGGGGCGCCCGGCGACCTCCTCACCGACGACTCCCGGCTGCGTCAGGTGCTGCGCAACCTGCTGTCGAACGCGGTCAAGTTCACCGAGCAGGGCGGCGTCGAGCTCCGTATCGAACCGGCGGCCGACGACGAAGTACCCGACGGCGTGCTCCGGGGCGGCACCATCGTGGCGTTCCGCGTGCGGGACACGGGGGTCGGGATCCCGGAACAGCATCTGGAGACGATCTTCGGAGCCTTCCAGCAGGCGGACGGGACGACCAGCCGCAAGTACGGCGGCACCGGCCTCGGTCTGTCCATCACACGGGAGATCGCACACCTGCTCGGCGGTGCCGTCACCGTCGCCAGCACGCCCGGACAGGGCAGCACGTTCACGCTGTTCCTGCCCGTGGCGCGCGCCGACTTCGAGGACCTCCTGAGCGGCGACCGGTCGTCCGAGAAGGCCCTCACCGCGGCTCCGTCCGAGGAGTCGGCGGCGCAGGCACAGCCCTCGGGCCAGGCCGCCCCGCCCCGGAGCCGCAGGCGTCGTCTGCTGGTCGTCGAGGAACGGCAGCGCGGCCTGTTGACCCTGGTCGCCGAGAGCACGGTCGCGGACGTCGCCCACGGCCCGGACACCGGTGATCCACGCGGCACGGTCGACGTCATCACCGCCGTCGGGGCACAGGAGGCGGCGAGCGCGCTGGCCGCGGGACCGTGCCACTGCGTCGTTCTGGAACTCGGCATGCCGGACGGCCAGGCGACCAGGTTCCTGGACGCGATGCACGGCGACTCCGCGCTCGCGAACGTTCCGGTCCTCGTCCACAGCGGTCACCGCGCCGATCTGGCGCAGGAACAGGCGCTGCAGGCCCGTTCGGGCACGCGTGCCCTGGAGTTCCTGTCGAGCCTCGACGAACTGCGCGAGCGCATCGCCCTGCACCTCTCGGCGGAGGAGCTGGGAGATGTTCCCTCCCTGGCCCGCGCCGAGGAACCGCAGCCCGAGACACCGCACCCCGTCGAGGACGCCTTCCTCGGCCGCACGGTCCTGGTGGTCGACGACGACGCACGCAATCTCTTCGCGCTCAGCGGGATCCTGGAGCTCCAGGGATTCCACGTGCTGCACGCGGACAACGGCCGCAAGGGCATCGAGACGCTGCTCCACCACCCGGACATCTCACTCGTCCTGATGGACGTGATGATGCCGGAGATGGACGGCTACACGGCCACGGCGGAGATCCGGAAGATGCCCCAGTACGCGGGGCTTCCCATCATCGCCGTCACCGCGAAGGCGATGCCCGGCGACCGGGAGAAGAGTCTCGCCTCCGGGGCGAGCGACTACGTCACCAAACCGGTCGACACCAACGACCTCATCGCCTGCGTCCGCCAGTGGCTGCCCGCGTGACCCGCACCGAGCAGTGTCCTGATCCGGCCGAAGAGCGGTCGCCGGACGAGTCCGCGGAGGTGCCTGCCGACGAGACGGCAGAGGACTCCGGGGACGAGTCGCCCGAGGATTCGGCCGCCCTTCTCGCGACCTACCCGGTGGGCAGGCTCGCCGCGACGGTGGAACGCCTGCGCCGCGAGGTGCGTGCGGCCCAGGTCGAGGCCGACGGACGTGCCCTGATCGAACTCGCCAAGGGAATCCTGGTGGAGCGGCTGGGATGCGGGCCCGCTCAGGCCGCCCGCCAGCTCGCCGAACTCACCGAGCAGGCCGGGGTGAGCACACTCGAACTCGCCGTCGAGGTCATCAACCAGGCGGCCCGCGACCGGCTTTCGGAGGTGGCCGACGCCTTCCTGACCGCGGCGAAGTCCACCGACGCTCCTACCGGAGATGCACCGTCGCGGTGCCACTCCCCCGCCGTACGGATGCGGGAGGCCGAGAGCGGTGCGCTGGCCGCGCCCGACACCCAGGCCGTCGCCGACTCCCTGCCCCAGCACGCGCTGACGCCGCTCGGCGCGGTGGCCGTGGCCATCTGGACCGTGCGCTCCGACGGTTCCCTGACGCTGGCCGGCAGCGCCGGGTTCTCCCCGGCGGAAGCCGGGCGCTGGCACCACGTGCCCCCGGGGGTGGTGACGGTGGCGCGCACCAGCCTCTCCGAGCGCGCCGGGCAGTGGATCGGATCACTGGCCGAGACCGGACTTCCCTCGATCGGCCAGCACCAGTACCCCGACGGTGGCAGGGTTGCCGTTCCCGCCGGCACCGGAGGCCGGATCCACGGGGCGCTGGAGATCGTCTGGCCCTCCCGGCTGGAACCGCAACCGCCCCAGGTGGTCCGGCAGGTCGAGGCCCTGGCGGAACTGTGCGCCCGCACGCTGGAGACGTACGCCTTCGTCCACGGCGACGAGGCCCTGCGCGAGCCGCGTGTCGTCCCCGACGCCACCGAACTGGTGGACCTGGCCGACGGGCTGCACGACCCCGCGCTGGTCCTCGTCCCCTATCTCGACCGCGGGCAGCTCGTCGACTTCCACATCCATCACGTCAACAGCCGCTTCCTCGATCCGGCGGGCCGGCCGCGCGGCCTCGTCAACGGCGCGATGCTGCTGGAGGCGTACCCGATGGCCGCCGGGGAGAGCGACCTCTTCCAGCGGATCGAGCGCGTCTACGCCACGGGCGAGCCGTTCCGCGCGCAGCGCATGAACCTCACGGCTCTCGTCGACCAGGTGCCGCTGTCGGCCGTGGCGGAGATCAGCATCAGCCGGCACGCCAACAGCGTGCTGCTCATCTGGCGCATCGAGGACGAGACGGCACGGCTCGCGAGCATCCTGCAGCACGCACAGCGCCTGGGCCGTATCGGTGGCTTCGAGGAGAATCTGCTCACGGGTGAGATCACCTGGAACGCCCAGCTCTTCACCCTGTACGGCAGGCCCCCGTCGAGCGCGCCCGTGCCACTGGAGGAGCTGCCCGTCCACGCACATCCGGACGACGCCGTCGCCATCGGCCGCTTCCTGCGCACCCTGCTCCATCACCGGCGGCCCGCGTCCGCGTCGTTCCGGCTCCGGCGTCCCGACGAGGTGACGCGCCACATCCGGGTGGTGGCCGAGCCGGTGCTCGACGCCGACGGCAGGCTGTTGGTCGTACGCGGGGCATACCAGGACATCTCAGCCCAGCACTGGACGGAGGTCGCGCTCGCCGCCACCCGTGTCCAGCTCGCCCACACCGAGCAGCAGGCGACCGAGCGAAGCCGCCTCACGCTGCAGCTCCAGCACGCCATCATGCCCCCGACCCAGGATCCGCTGCGGGCCCCCGGTATCGACGTGGCGGTCCGCTACCGGCCGGCCGAGACGGAGCATCTGGTGGGCGGCGACTGGTACGACGCGGTCGTCCTGCCGTCCGGTCTCGTGCTCCTGTGCGTGGGTGACGTGGCCGGTCACGGCATGGAGGCGGCGACCAGCATGGTCGTCCTGCGGAACGCGCTGCGGGGACTGGCCGTGACGGGCGCGGGCCCGGGACAGCTGCTGACGTGGCTCAACAGCGTGGCGCACCATCTGACGGGCACCGTCACCGCCACCGCGGTCTGCGGCCTCTACGACCCGCAGAACCGTACGTTGCGGTGGGCGAGGGCCGGTCATCTGCCGCCCGTGCTGGTACGCGACACGGGGGCGACGTCCCTGCCTCTCGTCAAGGGGTTGCTGCTGGGCGCGGCACCCCAGGTGACGTACGAGGAGGACGAGATCCAACTGGCGGTCGACGACACGCTGTTGATGTACACGGACGGCCTGATCGAGCGCCGGGACCGCTCGATGGAGGAGTCCATGACCCAGTTGCTGACGATGGTCCGTACGGCCCCGTCCACGCTCGACCAGCAGCTGGACCGGCTGCTCACGTACAGCAGGTCGGACACCGACGACGACACCTGCATCATCGGCATCCGCGTGTCGTAGCCGCGGCGCCGACGAGAGTCTGATCACGTCGCGCGGGCGGCCGCCGGGGGCATCGAATGCGCACAGGGGGGTAACCGGCCCAAGCCGTCAATTCTTCGGGAGGTACTTGTGTCCATTGCCCAGAACCCGCTGTCCGTCGAGGTCGCACTGCCTCGCGAGAGCATCGCCCTGCTCACGGTCGAGGGCCATCTGGACATCGACACCGCGACAGGGCTGCAGCATCATCTGGCGAACCAGTTCCAGCACGGCCGTCGGCACTTCCTGCTCGATCTCTCGGGCGTGCCCTTCATGGACTCGTCCGGGATGAACATCATCATCAGGGCGTACCAGCAGACCCGGGAGTCCTCGGGGAGCGTGCACATCATCGGGCCGCCGCCTGCCGTGCGGCGGATCCTGGACCTCACCGGGGTCAGCATCACCGTGCCGGTGTCGGACACCGTCGACGAAGCACTCGCCCTCGTGGACAAGCCGCGGGACGAGCCCGGGGCCTGAACGGGAGCGCGAGCGGTACGGCGGTGCGGGAGGGGGTCCGGGATGGGGCGGTGGATGACAACGAACAAGCGCGCGGAGCGAGTTCCGCGTACAGACGCACGGATCCCGTGTACGGACGCACGCGTCCCGGTGTCGCGAGACGGTCGGTCGCGAGACGGTCAGGCCGTCCTGGCGTCGGCGGCGTCGTCCTCGTGGATCTCCTGCGCCGCGGCGGCACAGAACGCGACCAAACCCTCCAGCAGCGCGGTCCGTTGCTCGGCCGGCATGTGCTCCAGTACGGACTGGAGAGCCCGCTCGCGGCGGGAGCGCAGATCGACCAGGAAGGCACGTCCGCGGCGGCTGAGGTACAGCCGCAGTTCGCGTCGGCTCGTGGCACCGGGTCTGCGCTCGACGAACCCCACGGCCTGGAGGCGGTCGCAGAGCCGGCTGGTCGAGGGTGGCGTGGAACCCAGGGCGTCGGCGAGCGTGCGCAGGTTGATGCCCTCGTGGTGCTCCAGGATGAACAGCACACGCAGCTGGGACGCCGACACCGGAGCCGTCGAGGCACGCCCCCACAGGACTTCCAGCAGTTCCGCCGCCTCCGAGGTCACACGCGCCACGTCCTGGGGCCGCGGGCGCGCGTAGGAGGAAGTCACGGTGACACTCTCCCAGGCTTCCCGAACGCTGTCAGCCCGCCGCCTCGGACGACCGGCCCCCAATCACCGACTCACACAACAGACCGTCGGCGTCGTGTACCCGACGAAACGGACCCGACGCCGACGCGGAGAGAATGGCATATCCACCATCGTGAACAGATTCGTGGCAGCCGAGCGCGCACTGCGCTCCGCGGCACCGCACCAGTTGCTGGACGCGGTCCGCGAGGTGCTGTGCAACCGGTACGCGGCGCAGGATGCCGAACTATTCCTCGCCGACTACGGGCTGACCCTGCTGCAGCCCGTGTCCGCGGTGCAGCACGCCCTGGACCCACTGCCGGTGCACGACAGCCCGGCCGGCCGGGCCTTCGGGGCGCAGGAGCCGTACACGGAGGACCACTGCGGCGGGAGCGTGCGTCTTCATCTGCCGGTCACCGTGCGCGGCGACCGGCTCGGAGTGCTGACCGTCACCCTGCCCTCGGCCGAGACGGCCGCGAAGTGCCGCACCGAACTGGCCGAGGTGGCCGAAGTGCTGGGCCACGAAGTGGTCGTGGCCGACCGCGACACCGACCTGTATCTCCTGGCGCGGCGCAGGGACCGGCTCACCCTGGCGGCGGAGATGCAGTGGCAGCTGCTGCCCGCACGCTCCTGCGCCCGGCCCGAGTTCACGCTCGGCGCCCAACTGGAGCCCGCCTACGCCGTGTTCGGGGACAACTTCGACTGGTGCGTCACCGCCGACCGGCTGACGCTGTATGTCACCAACGGCATGGGCGAGGGCATCGACGCCTCGCTGCTGACGAGCCTCGGCATCAACGCGCTGCGCAACGCCCGGCGGGCGGGCATCCCCATCGCGGACCAGGCGGCTCTCGCCGACCAGGCGGTGTACGCCCACTACCGAGGCGCCGCGCATCTGTCCGTGCTGCTGATGGACCTCGAACTGTCCACCGGACGCCTGCGGGTCGTCGACGCCGGCTCACCCCAAATGCTGCGTCTGCGGGACCGGTCCGTCACGACCGTGGACATGGAGGCACAGCTCCCGCTGGGCATGTTCGAGGAAACCGACTATGCGGCACAGGAGTTCACCGTCGAGCCCGGCGACCGGCTCGTCCTCGTCAGCGACGGGGTCCACGCGGTCGTGGCCCCGGGCGGCGAGCGGTACGGCGACCGGGCGCTGGCCCGGGCCGTCACCTCCACGAGCCTGGTGCCGGCCCCCGAGGTACCCGGTGCGGTCCTGCGGGAGCTGACGGGGCATCGCGGCGGACCCGAGCCGGACGACGACGCGTTGGTGGTCTGTCTGGACTGGCACGGAAAGCAGTCGGCGCACTAGGCGGGCACCCGCACCGTAGGTGTCCCGCCGGACGGCGCCACGGCTACAGTTGTCATCCGGCAAGATTTGCATCGCTTTCTCGTTGCCTTCGGCAAGTTCGGAGCGATACGACGAACGTAAGGAGTGGAACAGGTGCCGGAGCACGAAACGGCAGGACAGCACAGATCGCCCGCGCGGGAGGTCGGGGACTTCCTGCGGCGCCGCCGCGAGCAGATCGCCCAGCGGTGGGCCGACACCCCCTTGTTCCGTACGGTCTTCACCGTGTCGAGGGACGAAGCGGTGGAAGCGGGCAAGGCCGTGGTCGAGGCACTGGCTGCGGTGGCCGCGGCCGGACGCGTCGAGGACGCCGAGGCGGACGGATTCACCGTGGTGCGCGAGCAGTTGACGCGCACGGCGGCCGCCCGGTCACGCGCCGGCGCCGGCTCGGCACAGGTGTCGAACGAGGTGGACGCCCTGCGGCCGCCCGTCGTGGACCTCCTGGTGGCCGACCTGCCGCAGGCGTCCGCCGGGCACGTACGGGAGTGCGCGACCGCGGTGACCGTACTGATGGGCACGCTGCGGCTGGTCGTCATGGAGTCGGCGCTGAACGAGGGCCGGGCCCTCATCGACCGGCAGCGGATGGAACTGCTGGAGACGGCCACTCCCGTGATCAAGCTCTGGGACGGCATCGTCGCCGTACCGCTGATCGGCACGCTCGACAGCGCCCGCAGCCAGGTGGTGATGGAGACGCTCCTGGAGTCCGTCGTCGACCAGCACGCGCGCTTCGCGATCCTGGACATCACCGGTGTGCCGACCGTCGACTCGCTCGTGGCGCAGCACCTGATGAAGACGGTCGCGGCCGCGCGGCTGATGGGAGCGGAGTGCATCGTCTCCGGTATCCGGCCGGCCATCGCGCAGACCATCGTCCACCTCGGTCTGGACCTGGGCACGGTGGTCACCCGTGCCAGCCTCGCCGACGCCCTGGCGTACGCGCTCGACCAGCAGGGCTCCGACATCGTGGACCCGGTGTCCCGTGGGGCGGTCGCGCGGTGACCCACGCGCACACGGGACCTCCGTGGGGGTCCGTCCCGGTGCTGCGGCTCGGCGACGTCCTCCTCGTGACCCTCCAGGGCGATCTGCACGACAGTACGGCGGAACAGCTCCAGCAGGACATCAGCGAGACCATCGCGAGCAGTTCGACCACCGGTGTGGTCATCGACCTCTCCGGGGTCGAGATGGTCGACTCGTTCCTGGGGCGGGTGCTGGCCGAGATCGCTGCCAAGGCGGGGCTCCTCGCCGCGCAGACCGTGGTGGCCGGCATGCGGCCCGCGGTCGCGATCACGTTGGTGGAACTGGGTCTGACGCTGCCGGGTCTGCGTACCGCGCTCACCACGGAGGACGCCCTGAGCCTCCTGGCCGGGGAGGCCTCGCCGTACCGTCCCCGCGGCACACGGCGGGAGAGTCCGTGATGCAGACAGCCGGCTGTGTCGACGCCCGCCTGCCGATCCACTCGGACATGGATCTGGTGTGGGTACGGCAGCATGTGCGGCAGACGGCCGCTCAGCTGGGCTTCGGCCTGGTGGAGCAGACCAAGCTGGTCACCGCGGCGAGCGAACTGGCCCGCAACACACTGGTGCACGGCGGGGGCGGTGAGGTGGAGGCCACCGTCCTGAAGAACGGTCACGCACCGGGGCTGCGTCTGGCGTTCATCGACGAGGGACCGGGCATCGCGGACCTGGAGCGGGCTCTGAGCGACGGCTACACCTCGGGGGACGGCCTCGGTATGGGTCTGGGCGGCGCCCGGCGGCTGGTCCACGAGTTCGCCGTCGACAGCAGCCCCGGAAACGGCACCACGGTCACCGTGACCTCGTGGACCGTCCGTCCGCCGCGGCACCGGGAGGAGACCTGATGCCCCGCGTCTGGGACGTCCCGGTCCACGACTCGACACGCGTACGCGACGCCAGGGTCGCGGCGGAGGGCGCGGCCGCCCTGTCCGGGCTCGACAGGAACCGCACCGCCGCGGCCGCACTCGTGGCCACCGAACTCGCCACCAACCTGCTCAAGCACGCCAGGGGAGGCCAGTTGCTCATAGAGACCGTGCCCCCTCCTGTACTGCCGGCCGGGCAGGAAGCGGCCTCCGTGGTGCAGATCGCCGCGATCGACCACGGCCCCGGTATGGCCGATGTCCCGGCCGCCCTGCGTGACGGTTTCTCCACGGCGTCCACCCTCGGCGCCGGGCTCGGTGCCTGCCGACGTATCGCCGACGACTTCGACCTGCACAGCGTGCCGGGGCGGGGCACGGTCGCGCTGGCGCGGATCGGTACCGCCAGGGCCGGTACCGCTCGCAGTCGCAATCGCGCGGCCGCTCCCGCTCCGGTTGCCGCCGCGGCTCGGGCTGGAGGGGTCAACATCCCTTTCGCCGGCGCGGAGTTCTCGGGTGACGCCTGGGCATGGGTCCGGGCGGGCCACCGTACGACCCTGATGCTGGCCGACGGGCTGGGCCACGGCCCCGACGCCGCCCGGGCCTCGTCGGCGGCGGTGGAGGCCCTGCGCCGCTCGGGCCATCTGCCGCCCGCCGAAGTGCTCCGGTACCTGGACGCGGAGCTCCGCCCCACCAGGGGCGCCGCGGTCGCCGTCGCCCAGCTCGACGCCGAGACCGGGCGGCTGAGTTTCTCCGGCATCGGGAACATCGGCGCCCGGCTGCGCACGGGCGAGGGCTGGCGGCCTCTGCTGTCCCGTCCCGGAATAGTCGGTGCCCACCGGCCCACGACCATCCCCGAACACCATGCGACGTGGGGACCGGACTGTCTGCTCGTCCTGCACAGCGACGGGCTGCCCAGCCGCTGGACCCCGCCCGCGGACGCCTGCCTCGCGTCCTTCGACCCGGCTGTGATCGCCTCCGTGACGGTGCGCGACGCGAGCAGCTCCGCCCGGCCGGTACGGGACGACACCGCCGTCGCCGTACTGAGCCCCGTTCCGCCGGACGGCACACCATGATGCGTACCTGGCACATCACCACGGTCACCGACGCCGCACGGGCCCGTATCGACACGGCTCGTCTGACGGCCGCGTACGGGGTGCCCGGTCTGGAGCGGACCCGGCTGACCACCGCGCTCAGCGCGCATCTGCGGCAGTGCCTCACGAAGGGCGGCACCTGGCGGCTCCGCCTGGAAGCGACGCCCGCGGTGCCGCCCGGGGACGGTCTCCTGCGAGCCGTCGTGACCTCGTTCGACGACGCCGGCGCAGACGGGCAGCCGCCGTGGCACATGACGGTCACGTGCCCGGAGAGCGCGGACCTGTCGGACGTCGGCCCCGTGACGGACGATCCCGCGATGCTGGCCGAGGCGCTGCTGGGCGCCGACGAGGACACGGTCCTGGTCCTGGAGAAACTCGGCGAGCAGGAAGGGCTGGTGGACTTCCACCGGGAAGAACTCCACCAGACCAACCAGGGCGTGCTGGCGCTGCACGCCGAACTGGACGCGGCGGGACGGGCCCAGCGCGAGCTCTTCGCCGCCGAGCGGGAGGCGCGTACGGAGGCGGAGAGCGCCCGCCGCAGGCTGACGTTCCTGGCCGACGCCAGCGCCGTACTCACGGCTTCGCTCAACCACGACGAGATCGTGCGGCGGCTGCCCAGTCTCCTGGTGCCGGAGTACGCCCGCAGTGTCGATGTGTGGCTGTTCGACGGCGAGGGCAACGAGCCGCGGCAGAGTCCGCGTCCGGCGGCCGCCGTGGTCGCGGCCCGCAGCGGGCGCCCCCAGTACGCCGCCGACCATCCGGGCGGCCTGCCCGGTGTCGACGACCAGCCACCCTCGGCGCTGCATCCCACGCAGCCCCTGCTGTGCGTTCCGCTGCCGACGCGGCGGGCCCCGCTGGGGGTACTGATCCTTACGCCGCCCGGGGACCGCTGGGACGCCGACGACGCGGTCATGCTGATCGAACTCACGCGCCGCGCCAGCATCGCCATCGACAACGCCCGGCGCTTCGAGCACAACCGCGACATCGCCGAGACACTGCAGCGGGCCCTGCTCACGGACCTGCCCACCACTCCGGAACTGCGCCTGGCGGCCCGCTATCTGCCGGCCACCCACGGTCTGAACATCGGCGGGGACTGGTACGACGCGTTCCGCCAGCCCGACGGCAGCCTGATCACCGTCATCGGCGACGTGACGGGGCACGGACTGCACGCCGCGGTCATGATGAGCCAGTTGCGCACCGCGCTGCGCGCGTACGCCGTCGACGGCGGCACCCCGGGTCAGCTCCTCACCCGGCTGCACATCCTCCTGCACCACCTTCAGCCCGATCTGTACGCGACGGCCGTCATCGCGCGCTTCCATCCCGACGATCCGACGCTCACCTGGGCCGCCGCGGGCCATCCGCCGCCGGTGCTGCGTACCCCCGACGGGCAGGTGCACACACTCGACGCCAAACCCGGTGCGATGCTCGGCATCCCGCTGCGGCAGGAGATCGGCGACCACACCGTGCGCCTCGCCCCCGGTTCGACGCTGGCCCTCTACACGGACGGCCTGGTCGAGCGTCGCGCACAGGGCATAGACCCCGGTATCGAGCGTCTCGCCTCGGTACTCGGGGGCTTCCGTTCCGAGGACCTCGACACGGACCTGGACGGCTCGGCCGACCGTCTCCTGCGTCCGTTGCTGAGCGACTCCGAGCGGGACGACGACGTGTGTCTGCTGCTGTGCCATCTCCCGAGCCGGGGGGCCGAGGCGGTGCGGCCCTCCCCCGCCGGGCTGCCCGTCTGACGGGCTTCAGCCGCCGGTCACCGCTGCTCCCCCGCCCTGCGTGTCGCCCCGCGACAGCGGACGTGTGCGGGCGCGGGCCTCCTCGAAGGCTCCCAGTCCCCGCTGCAGAGAGGCACGTTCGCCGGGCGTCATCCCCTCGAACACGGTCGCGAGACACAGGGATCGCCGCTCCGTGATGTCCGCCAGGAACCGCCGTCCGTCGGCGGTGACCATCAGCCGCACCTCACGGCGGTTGTGGGGCTGGACGGTCCGCTGGAGCAGCCCGGCGGACACGAGCCGGCCGCACAGTCGGCTGGCCGTGGGCAGCCCTATCTCCAAGTGCTCGGCCAGAGCGGTGAGATTGAGCTCGGGCCGGCGGCGGACCGTCTGCAGGGCGAACAGCTGGCGCGCGGACAGCTGCGGGACTACGTCCTCGGCCGCCGCGAACCAGAGCGTCACCAGACTCTCCACCGTGTCGACGACATGGCGGGCAAGCGTCTCCGGCTCGTGTACGGGGTTCTGGTCGCGGCCCGTGGGCCGGTCGGTCTCCACAAGCGCTCTCTCAGTGAACTCCGGACAGGGCAGCTGTCATGTAGGTCGGCCCTACCCGAAGAACCGGGCCGTACACGGCCCGACTCCCGCTCGTTGTACGCGTGTCCGTGCCGCTCGGGGCCGAACGCCGTCCGGCCTCCCGGCCCTCCGCGCGGTGCGCGGGGTCGGGAGGCCGGGTCGGTGGCCGGATGCCCGGTCAGCCGGTGGCGAGGGCGCCCTTCAGCACGGTCACTGCCTGGCTGATGGCGGCGCGCGCCGCGTGGGTGTCGGCGAGGGCGTTGAGCATCACGAAGTCGTGGATGATGCCCTGGTAGCGGACCGCCGTGACGGGGACGCCCGCCTCGCGCAGCTTGTTGGCGTAGGCCTCGCCCTCGTCGCGCAGGACGTCGGCCTCGCCCGTGATGACGAGGGCCGGCGGCAGGCCGGTGAGCTGCTCGGTGGTGGCGCGCAGCGGGGACGCGGTGATCTCGGCGCGCTGCTTCTCGTCGGTCGTGTACTGGTCCCAGAACCACTGCATGGCGTCGCGGCGCAGGAAGTAGCCCTCGGCGAACTGGTGGTAGGAGCCGGTGTCGAAGGCGGCGTCGGTGACCGGGTAGAAGAGGACCTGCTGGACGAGGGGCACGTCACCGCGCTCCTTGGCCATCAGGGTCAGGGCCGCACTCATGTTGCCGCCGACGGAGTCGCCCGCCACCGCGATGCGGGAGGCGTCCAGGTTGTGGCCGGCGCCGTCGGTTACGACCCAACGCGCGACGGTGTAGTTCTGCTCGATGGCGACCGGGTAACGGGCTTCGGGCGAGAGGTCGTACTCGGGGAAGACCACGGCCGCGTTCGCGCCGACGGCGAGTTCGCGGACCAGGCGGTCGTGGGTGTGGGCGTTGCCGAAGACCCAGCCGGCGCCGTGGATGTAGACGATCACCGGGAGGACGCCGGAGGCACCGGCCGGGCGGACGATGCGTGCCCGGACCTGTCCGGTGGGGCCGCCGGGGACGGTGACCCACTCCTCGTCGACGTCGGGCTTGGTGATGTCGCCCGACTGCACCTCGTCGACGGTCTTGCGGCCCTCCGCCGGGCCGAGGTCGAACAGGTAGGGCGGGTTCGCGGTCGCCTCGGCGAAGGCCGCGGCGGCGGGCTCGAGGACCGGGCGGGGGCCGGTGGTGTCGGTCATGGCGATCTCCTCGGATCAGGTGCCGTGGGCAGGCTCCGTCGGCTGTCTTCGCCGGAGCGGCGGCACACCACGAAAGTAGCGCGCTATTCAGTCGTGCGCAACTTATTAGGGTCCGATAGAGTCGGGGAGACTCGAACGGTAGAGTGGAGATCGCCGTTCGGCATACCGGAGCAGGCACAGGAACAGGGAGCGACACCGTGAGCACACCAGGAGCCGAACCGACCCAGGAGGGTTCCCTGCTCCTGGACGACCAGCTCTGCTTCGCCCTCTACGCGGCCTCACGCGCGGTCACCGCCCGCTACCGGCCCCTGCTGGACGAACTCGGACTGACCTATCCGCAGTACCTGGTCATGCTCGTGCTGTGGGAGCAGGACCAGATCTCCGTACGGGACCTGGGCAACGCCCTCCAGCTGGAGTCCAGCACCCTCTCCCCGCTCCTCAAGCGCCTGGAGGCGAACGGCCTGCTGCGGCGCGAGCGCAGGGCGGAGGACGAGCGCTCCGTCGCCCTGCACCTCACCGACGCGGGAGCCCGGCTCAGGGAACGGGCGGGCACCGTCCCCCTCGCCATAGGCGACGCCATGGGCCTGACCCCCGAACAGGACGCCACGGCAAAGCAGTTGCTCCGCCTACTGACTACGAACGTCACCCGGTAGGGACACGACCCCGCAGACCCGCCCCTCAAGGGGCGCGGGGAACTGCGCGCCCAGCCCCCACCGGGCCGCGGACGAACAACCACCCTGCCAGCGAAGCGCTACCGCACTACTGGCGCGTCCACTTCTGATTCGCACCCCCACCACACGTCCAAAGGACGATCTTCGTGCCGTTGGCGGTCGCAGCGTTGTACGCGTCCAGGCAGAGCCCGGCGTTGACATTGGTCACGGTCCCGTCGGCGTTCACGTTCCACTTCTGGTTGCTGCCGCCGTTGCAGTCCCAGATGACGACCTTCGTGCCGTTGGTGGTCCCCGCCTGGTAGGCGTCGAGGCACTTGTTGCCGTAGACCACGAGTTCCTTGCGCGCGGTGTACGTCCAGGACTGGTTGACGCCACCCGCGCAGTCCCACAGCTGGGCCTGGGTGCCGTTGGTGATGGTGTTGTTGTCGACGTCCAGGCAGCGACTGGACTGCTGTCCCGTGAACTGCGTGCCGTTGGTGCCGGGCAGCGGCCGCACCTCGATCGCGTCCAGATCGGGCGTCCAGGCGGAGGCGTTGGAGAACGTCAGGGTGTTGGCCGAGCCCTTGGTCAGGGACACCTCGACCGAGACGGTGCCGGGCGTGGTCCAGGAGCCGGTCGGCGGGAAGGAGACCTTGGTGGCCGTCTGCCCGTTGACCTGGAGGACCGCCGTCCTGGCCGCGCTGTCGCCGTTGGTGTAGGCGATGTCGACGACCTTGGTGCCCGTGTCGGCCGCCGAGACGCCGTTGAAGCGCAGGGTGTTGGCCGAGCCGTTGCCGACGCCGCCCACCTTGGTGCCACCGGAGCAGTTGGCGCAGGCGGCGTCGGCCGCCGAGCCGCCCTTGGTGTTGCCGGATGCCTCGGCCTCGTACGTGGCGCTCGCCGCCTCGGTGGCGCCGGTGACCGTGAGCATCACGGAGTCCTTGGCGGGGACGTTGACCGTGTAACTCGTCCCGAAACTGCCCACGTTCGCCCGCGTCCAGAGGTTGCGGACCGTCGCCGACGCGTTGGTCAGGCCCAGGTCGGACCACCGGGCGGTCATGTTCTGCGCGCTGGAGGTGCGGTTGAGCAGGACGACGGCTCGCTTGCCGGTGCCGGAGAGGACCTTGCCGTACACCTGCAGCCCGGAGGTGTCCTCGGCGACCTTCACGCCCTGGAGGCCGCGCGGGTCCTGGTCGACCGCGATGACCTCGGGGTTCTTCAGGATGTTCGCCGACTCGGTGCTCATGGTCGCCAGGTTGTTGCCCGCGAGGAGCGGTGCGCCGGAGACGGCCCAGAGGTTCATGTGGCTGCGGTTCTGGGCGGCGGTGAAGCCGTCCATGCCGACCATCAGCATGTCCGGGTCGTTGTAGTAGCCGGTGTGCTGGGCGGTGGGGTGCACGTTGGTGTCGAAGTTGGTCAACATGCTGTCCCACGAAGGCGAGTTGCCGTGGAAGATGATGTCGGTGTTGGTCCGCCACAGGGCGGCCGTGCCCGCGCCCCAGTTCCACGGGTTCTGCTTGCCCCAGTTGCAGATCGACAGGGTCAGTGGCCGTCCGGTGGTGGCCGTCGCCTTCGCGGCCGCGTCACTGATGGCCTGGTACGCGGTCCTGGCGTCGAGGCCCTCGACGTCGCCGCCGCACCAGTCGACCTTGACGTAGTCGAAGCCCCACTTCGAGAACTGGAGCATGTCCTGCTCGTAGTGGCCCTCGCTGCCGCTGCCCGGGGCGGCGGGGCGGCCGGTCGGGAAGTAGTAGCCGCAGCCGTCCCTGCCCGCGTCGGTGTAGATGCCGGCCTTGAGGCCCTTGCTGTGGATGTAGTCGGCGATGGCACTCATGCCGCCGGGCCACTCGGACTCGTCGATCGTGATGTTGCCCGCGCTGTCGCGGGTGCCCTGCCACCAGCCCTCGTCGAGGTTGATGTACTTGTAGCCGGCCGCCGGCAGGCCCGCCGCGACGAACGCGTCGACCTGCGTCTTGATGACGTTGTAGTCGATCTTGGCGGCGAAGGTGTTCCAGGGGGCCCAGCCCATCGGCGCCGTCGGCACCGGAATCTGATTCGACGTCACCGCGACCGGCTGCGCCCGGTCGAGATCGGCGGACCCCTGCCCCTGAAGACCGACCAGGGCGCCGGCGGCCAGGGCGAGAACGGCTGCGCGGACGACGACAGCTCGGCACAGACGTCTTGCACGGGGGGCGAACTGCCCAAAGGGCATGGGGGGTCCCTTCCGGGGGCGCGGCAACCCAGCACACGCGAGTGGTCGACATACCGAACGCTGAACGGTTTGTCGAACCGACGGGACGCCGAAGCTAGGCCTGCACCACACGGAAGTCAACGGATCGTCACCACTGGATTTCCATCAGTCGCACCCGGCCCGGGGAACTCGACACCCACAACAGACGCCTGTCGCGCCAAATCAACCGGAGCCGAACGCGCCGGAAGCGTTGACGCGCCCCCACCCCAAACCTATGTTTTGGTCGAACTTCCGCACACCGTACGGTATTTCGAACATCCCCGACGTCCGTACCACCCGTCGCACGGTCCCGACCCCCCGCGCAGAGACGAGGAACGCATGGCCCCCGCCCTCCCCAGACGGAGACTCCTCCAGGCCGCACTGTTCGCCACGGCGACCCCGGCGTTCTCGTACGCGGCGGGTGGCGGCTCGGCCGCGGCCGCCACGCTGCCCGCGCCCTCCGCCTGGACACTCCGGCCGTTCGAGCTCAAGGACGTGAAGGTCGGTCAGGGCGTCTTCGCCTCCAAACGTCAGCTGATGCTCGACCACGGCCGCGGCTACGACGTGAACCGGCTGCTCCAGGTGTTCCGCGCCAACGCCGGGCTCTCCACCGGCGGGGCGGTCGCCCCCGGCGGCTGGGAGGGCCTGGACGGTGAGGCCAACGGCAATCTCCGCGGCCACTACACCGGCCACTTCCTGACCATGCTGTCCCAGGCGTACGCGAGCACCGGCGACCAGGTCTACGCCGACAGGATCCGGACCATGATCGGCGCTCTGACCGACGTGCGCGCGGCCCTGCGCAAGGATCCGGCGGTGCTCAGCGCCACCGGGAAGTTCGGCACCGCCGCGGAGAACGTGCGGGGCTCCTACCAGTACGTCAGCCTGCCGGCCGCCGTGCTGAACGGCTCCGCGACGATCACCCTGTCGGCCTGGGTCAAGCCCACCCACGACGCCAACTGGACCCGGGTCTTCGACTTCGGCAACAACAACACCCGGTACATGTACCTGGCCGCCCGCAACGCGAGCGGCGTACCGCGCTTCGCCATCTCGACCAACGGGCCCGGCGGGGAACAGGGACTCAACGGCGCCGCCGCGCTGCCGCTGAACCAGTGGAGCCACCTGGCGGTCACCATCTCGGGCAGCACCGGCACCCTCTACGTCAACGGCACCTCCGTCGCCCAGAACACGTCGATGACGCTCAACCCGTCGGCCCTGGGCGCCCTGACGAACAACTGGCTCGGCCGCTCGAACTTCGACGACCCGGTGTTCGCGGGCGTCTACGACGAGTTCAACGTCTGGTCGCGGGCGCTGACGGCGGCCGAGATCACGTCGCTGCAGAGCAATCGCGCCGCCGCCTCCTCGGCGGGCCGCGGCACCCTGGCCTCGTACACCTTCGACGAGACCACGGGCGGTGCCTTCGCCGACGCCTCGGGCCGTGGGCTGACGGCGACGCTGCGCCGCACCTGGGGCGGGCCGAGCCACGCCGGCTTCCTCGCCGCGTATCCGGAGACGCAGTTCATCGACCTGGAGTCGCGGACCAGCCCGGACTACACCAAGGTGTGGGCGCCGTACTACACCGCGCACAAGATCCTCAAGGGCCTGCTGGACGCCTATCTCGCCACGGACGACGCGCGGGCGCTCGACCTCGCGTCCGGCATGTGCGACTGGATGTACTCCCGGCTGTCCAAGCTGCCCGAGGCCACCCTGCAGCGCATGTGGGGCATCTTCTCCAGCGGCGAGTTCGGCGGCATCGTCGAGACGATCGTCGACCTGTACACGATCACCGGCAAGGCCGACCACCTCGCGCTGGCCAAGCTGTTCGACCTCGACAAGCTCATCGACGCCTGCGCCGCGAACACCGACACGCTCGACGGACTGCACGCCAACCAGCACATCCCGATCTTCACCGGCCTGATCCGGCTGTACGACGCGACGGGAGAGGCCCGCTACCTCACCGCCGCGAAGAACTTCTGGGGCATGGTCGTGCCGCACCGCATGTACGGCATCGGCGGGACCAGCACGGCCGAGTTCTGGAAGGCGCGCGGGGTCATCGCGGGCACGATCAGCGACACCAACGCCGAGTCGTGCTGCGCGTACAACCTGCTCAAGCTCAGCAGGATGCTGTTCTTCCACGAGCAGGACCCGAAGTACATGGACTACTACGAGCGGGCCCTCTACAACCAGGTCCTCGGCTCCAAGCAGGACAAGGCCGACGCGGAGAAGCCACTCGTCACCTATTTCATAGGTCTGACGCCCGGTCATGTCCGGGACTACACCCCCAAGCAGGGCACCACATGCTGCGAGGGCACGGGCATGGAGAGCGCCACCAAGTACCAGGACTCGGTGTACTTCAAGAAGGCCGACGGGAGCGCGCTGTACGTCAACCTCTACAGCCCGACCACCCTGACCTGGTCCGAAAAGGGCGTCACCGTCACGCAGACCACGGACTATCCGAGGGAGCAGGGCTCCACCCTCACCTTCGGCGGCGGCAGTGCGGCCTTCGAGCTGCGGCTGCGCGTGCCGTCCTGGGCGACGAGCGGCTTCCGGGTGACCGTCAACGGCAGCTCGGTGAGCGGGACTCCGGTCGCCGGGGGCTACTTCGGCGTCTCAAGGACCTGGCAGAGCGGTGACGTCGTGAAGGTCACCATCCCGTTCCGGGCCCGGGTCGAGAAGGCCCTCGACGACTCGGGGCTGCAGACCCTGTTCTACGGTCCGGTCAACCTGGTCGCCCGCAACTCCGGTACGGGCTACCTGCAGTTCGGCCTCTACCGCAACGCCGCCCTCTCCGGCGATCTGCTGCCGAGCCTCTCCCCCGTCTCCGGCAAGCCGCTCCACCACACCCTGAACGGCACGGAGTTCGCCCCGTTCTTCGAGGGCACCGAGGACCCCACCCACGCCTACTTCCGACGCTCCGAGCCCAAGGTGGTCTTCGGCACCACCGACTCCGGCGTCACCAACCCGGCCAAGTCCGACGGCACGACGCTCTTGGACGAGATCTGGGCAGGCGCGCCCTTCGGCAACAAGGCCGCGCTCGTCTCGCGAGTGCAGAGCACGGTGAACTCCTGGGTGTCGGCAGGCCTTCTCGGCCAGGCCGACGGCCAGAAGGTGGTGACCACGGCGCAGAACGCCTCGTACGTGTCCTGATGCCCTGGCCGTTCGCGGCCCGACGTCCCGGGCTCCTCGGAAAGGGGCACGTATCGCGGTCGTGGGACGATCGGGCCATGCTGCTGGAGACCCCCAGGCTCGTACTGCGCCGATTCCGTGCCGAGGACGCGGCGCCGCTGGCCGCGTACCGGTCGGATCCGCTGGTGGCCCGCTACCAGAGCTGGACCGCGCCGGTGTCGCTCGACTCGGCCGCGCGGATGGTGCGGGGCCTGGCCACGGGGTCCCCCGAGGAACCGGGATGGTTCCAGTACGCGATCGAGCTCAAGGCCGACCGCTGTCTGGTGGGGGATGTCGGGGTCTGCCTGCACGAGAACCGCATGCAGGCAGAGCTCGGCTTCACACTGGCCGGCGACCGGCAGGGGCACGGCTACGCCACGGAGGCCGTACGGGCTCTCCTCGGCGATCTCTTCGAGCGCCGGGGACTGCACCGCGTCTCCGCCGAGTGCGACGCGCGCAACGACCGCTCGGCCCGGCTGTTGCGACGGGTCGGCTTCGTCCAGGAGGGCCTTCTCCGGCAGGCCAGTTGGCTCAAGGACGAGTGGACGGACGACCTGCTGTTCGGCCTGCTGGCCTCGGACTGGCAGTCCTCCGAGGGGCTCTAGTCCGGTCTGTCACGCGTCGGTTGCCGCGTACACCCGGCGGCCGTCGACGAACGTCTGGAGCACCCGCGTGGCGGCGATCTCCTCCGGCGGTCCGGCGAAGGGGTCGCGGTCCAGGACGACGAGGTCGGCGAGCCTGCCGACAGTGATGCTGCCGGTCGTGTCGTCGAGGTGGTTGGCGTGGGCGCTGCCCGCCGTGTACGCGGCGACGGCGGCGCCGAGGTCGATCTTCTGGTCCGGGAGGAAGGCAGCGGTGCCCTCGGGTGCGTCGGGGGCGACGCGGTTGACGGCGACATGGGGGGCCGCCAGGGGGTCGGGGCTGCTGACCGGCCAGTCGCTGCCGGCTGCGAGGGTGGCTCCGCCGCGCAGGAGGTCGCCGAACGGGTACTGCCACGCGGCTCGTTCGGGGCCGAGGAACGGGATGGTGAGTTCGTCCATCTGCGGTTCGTGGGCGGCCCACAACGCCTGGAGGTTGGCGGTCGCGCCCAGGGCGCGGAAGCGAGGCACGTCCTCGGGGTGGACGACCTGGAGGTGGGCGAGGTGGTGGCGGGTGTCGCGCCACCCGTTGGCCGCGCGGGCCGCCTCCACGGCGTCCAGCGCCTCACGCACCGCCCGGTCGCCGAGCGCGTGGAAGTGGACCTGGAAGCCGAGCGCGTCGAGTTCGGTGACGTACTTCTTCAGCTCGTCCGGCTCGACGAAGCTGAGGCCGGAGTTGTCGGAGGCGCAGCCGCAGCGGGTGAGATACGGGCCCAGCAGGGCGGCGGTGTGGTTCTCGGCGATGCCGTCCTGCATGACCTTCACACTGGTGGCCCGGAACCGTCCCCGGCTCGACTCCTCCCTGCGCGCGGCGAGTTCGGGGATCTGCTCGCCGCCCCGGCGCCGGTCCCACCAGAGCGCGCCGACGACCCGGGCGGTG